>DATHPV010000422.1:0-3301 GCA_035483495.1 Puia sp. | reverse complement strand
TACAGGTGTTTATCCGGTAAAATTTTACGTTAATAAAGATGAACCCTGCTCGGATAGTGCAAGTACACTTATGAGTGTATTCCCCGGATTTTTTCCCGGATTTTCATCTTTGGGAACCTGCATTTTAAATCCGGTCTTATTTAAGGATACCACGAAATCAAAATACGGAATCGTTTCTTCCTGGTACTGGAATTTCGGTGATGACCTTGCTACCAACGATACTTCAGTTCAGCAGAATCCATCCTGGAAATACAGTGATTCAGGTATGAAGAATATCACGTTTATAGTGGCAAACAGCAAAGGCTGCCTGGATACGGTGAATCAAACGGTCCATATAACAGACAAACCTCCGATTTTTTTCCCCTTTCAGGATACATTGATCTGTAATATTGATACGCTTCAATTGCATGTGGTAGGGTACGGAAATTTCACCTGGACGCCCTCTGCAAATATGATTAATCCAAACACACCGGACCCTCTGGTTTCTCCGCAAACAACCACTTATTATACGGCAACACTGGATCAATCGGGATGTATTAATAGTGATTCACTTCTTGTTCGTGTAGTCGACCACGTTATACTTAACCCGGGAAATGATTCCACTATCTGCCTGGGAGATTCAGCGATATTAAATCCAACAGGGGACGGATTATATTTTAGCTGGACACCGGCTTCATCGCTGAATGACCCGGATGTGAAAAACCCTTTTGCGTTTCCAAATTCGCCTGCCACCACTTATACGGTAACTGCAAGTATCGGAAAATGTTTTACAATTGGTAATGTTACAATCAGAACGGTTCCTTATCCGTATTCGAATGCCGGAGCTGATACATTTATTTGTTATCAGGATACTGCCAGGTTAGAGGCAACTGCAAAAGGCATACGTTATGTTTGGATTCCTGCAACCTATATGAGTAATCCGACAATTTTGAATCCACTGGCATATCCGCTTCAGACTACAACTTATCAACTGTTTGTCTATGATACATTGGGTTGTCCCAAACCAGGCATCTCAACGGTAACAGTTAATGTAAATCCTCAGATCATCGCTTTTGCAGGAAATGATACTTCTATCGTTGTCGGTGAACCCCTGCAATTGCAGGGATCAGGCGCTCCTTCGTTCCTCTGGTATCCCAATTTCGGCTTGGATCGAAACGATATCTCAAACCCATTAGCTACTCTGACGCAGAATCAGTCCTATATCATGAAAACATTTACTGAAGCGGGATGTTTTGCATTCGATACCATCAACATTAAGGTATTCACAACTGCTCCCGATATCTTTGTGCCCAATGCATTTACGCCCGGCAGTTCGGCAAATAATATTTTCCGTCCCATTCCGGTAGGTATATCAAAAATTGAATACTTCAGGGTGTACAACAGGAACGGAATGCTGTTATATTCGACAAGCAAAATCGGGAGTGGCTGGGATGGAATGTATAATGGTAAACCACAGGATGTGGGTGGTTATGTTTGGACCGTACAGGGAACCGATTACACGGGCAAAGTGATTACGAAAAAAGGAGTCGCGGTGCTAATACGTTAGTCTTCATTAAATAAATTAATTCTGCTTGAAAAAAATTATTTGTATCACCGGCGCCAGTTCAGGTTTTGGCGAAGCATGTGCTTATAAGTTTTCTGAAAATAATTTTAATCTGATTGTTACAGGCCGCAGGACAGAAAAACTGAATGCGCTTAAATCAATATTGGAAAAAAAATTCGGGAACGAGATTTATGTGCTTCCATTTGATGTATCAAAAAGATCAGCTGTAGATAAAGCTTTTAATTCCCTTCCCGAAGAATGGAAGAAAATTGATATTCTTCTGAATAATGCGGGTCTGGCCCTGGGCAGGGATAATTTTGAAGACGCTTCTCTGGATGACTGGGATACCATGATTGACACCAATCTGAAAGGGCTATTATATATTTCGAAAGCGGTGATTCCTCATATGATTTCCGCAAAAAACGGACAGATTATAAATATCGGCTCTACGGCAGCAAAACAGGTTTATCAAAAAGGAAATGTTTACTGCGCCACCAAACACGCGGTGCAGGCCATTTCAGAAGCAATGCGTATTGATTTGCTCGCACACAAAATTAAAGTTACCGTCATCAATCCCGGTGCGGCGGAAACAGAATTTTCCCTTGTCAGACTTAAACAAGATGCGGCCGAGGCAAAAAAAGTTTACGACGGATATGAACCGCTTCACGCGGAGGATGTTGCGAACGTGGTTTTCTTTGCAGCCACACTCCCCCCTCATGTATGTATAAATGAATTGGAAGTTACCTGCCTCGCACAGGCGAATGCTTTTTATTTACACAAAGATTAATCTCAGGCATTCAAAACAAGTATGGGAGTATGGGAATGTGAAAGAAAACACTTCCATACTCCCATACCCCCATACTTCCATAATTTCTTTACTTCGTTTTCTGCGGCTGCGCAGCAACATCTGCAAGGGAAATTCTTATTTCTACTCCCACACGTGTCGTAGTCACGGGTGGTGAACTGGATATCTTAGGTATCGTTCGTCGTTCATCGAAATACAATTTCATATTAATGCGGTTATTTATAACATAATTAATCGACGGCGAAATACTAATCACCTGCTGACCGCCAACAGGAATGGCGGCGTTCTGATCAAGATAACTATTGGTGGTAGCGTCGTCACGCAAACTCATATCGAGCCGGAAGGTCATATCATTCTCCAGTTTATTTGACAGCCCGTTTTTACCCATCACTTCCCAATGGAACGGTAGTGGAAATCCTTTTTTGCGGTAACCAAGGCCGAACACATATTCTGTTGAGCGGGTTTCACTCATCTGATAATCTATCAGGCTCAGACTCAATTGCCTTGATTTACTGAAGCTGAATTTTACCTGCAACTGATTTACAAACTGCATATCCAGATCAATCAACGGAGCAAATTGTTCGCTGATCGTTACATTGGGAACCATGAAATAAGGAACAAAGTTTCCGGTAAGTGTATCAATAAATCCCGGCTGCCTGATTCCAAAAGGATCCTGGAAATTAAGGTTTGAATTAAACGAATTCATACTCAGCGTACTGGAATAACCATCTGTTATACTGAAGTTGGTAAAGATCTTCGACAAACCCGGCAATCGCGCAAGACCATTATAAGTGAGATGCCAGTTAGGCTTCGGAAGATATCCACTGAATGGATTGAATTTAATATTCGGATTGTCTTCCGTAACCAGCGCTATAGAGTTTGGTGACTTCCCGCTATAAGCAGCAATAAAAGCCGGAATCAAAACATCCTGCGCATATTTTCCATACCCTTTC
>DATHPV010000421.1:0-5049 GCA_035483495.1 Puia sp. | reverse complement strand
CATTGAAATCTCAAATAGTTTGTACAACTTCAGTATCAATTCTTACCTCTTAAATCCTGCTAAAATTCAATCGCACATCTAGCGTTTCTGTCAGTCCTCCAGTAATATTTAGTGCCCCGTTTTAATTCAATCTTTCTATGGATAGTTTTTTAATGAATGCTTCAAGTGGTTTTAATTAAATAAATCAGTTAATGGAAAATGAGATTACCAGATTCGGCAAAATCATTGCCGGGATGTTATTAATTATATTGACAACCTCTTCCATTATTTTCATCATTGGATACTGGCCGGATAAATTACCTATTCCGGGAAGTCATTTGTCTGATTATTCAAATCGGTTATTTCATATAAGATTGTTGGACACTAATGAACTCGCGCAATTCAATGAAAGGCATGTGCGGCATATTGCTAAAAAAGTTAACGATTCTGCGCTTTTAGCAGGAGTAACCGATTCTGCAAGACGAATATTTCTGAGAGATTCGGCAGCGAAGGTAGATTCCGGAAGAAATTCAACGTTTAGTGGTTATAGAAGCAGCAGAACCATCGATTTAAACACGATTCTTATAGTTCTCGTCGCTATAGGGGGGTTTTTAGGTAATATGATCCATATTGCAACTTCATTCACCACATTTGTAGGTGCAGGACAATTCAAAAGAAGCTGGATCCTTTGGTATTGTGTTAAACCCTTTACTGCATCCGCGCTTGCCATTACACTTTATTTCGCGTTCCGTGCCGGGTTTTTGAATTACAGCAACGACGCATCCAATATCAATCTTTTTGGCACTATGACTCTTGCTATAATGGCCGGATTGTTCACAGATATGGCCACGGAAAAATTAAAAGAAATCTTCGAAGTCACATTCAGACCAAAAGAAGTCCGTCCTGATCCGTTGGTTCCCAAAACCTTAAATATTACATCTATTAAACCTGACAAACTAAATATCAAAGCTGAAAATACGATACAAATAAATGGGACCGGCCTTGATCAGACAGGACTAATATTCAAAATAAATTCCGAAGTAATTAAGACAGAACCCGTGCAGCCAACCCTGGTCGCCATTAAATATTCGGTACCCGCTACCCAAATTGGCGCCACATCATTTAAACTGGAAGTCATTAATTCTGCGGGCAAAGTTGTTCAGGAAAAAGTATTTGGTATAGAGTAAAATTTATTCTTGGGCCGCTAATCAAATCACCCATGAATTTGTCAATTGGAAATTTATGTGTTTGCATTATTATCATGTGCGGAGTTTCGTGCAAGCCAAAAATCTATTCTTTCGATACAAGCAAACATATCGTAACCAATAAAGATTCCATTCATTTCAGCTGGAAGGTCCGGGGCAAAGCAGAACTAGACTACTTTCAAAAAAGAGTACCCTATATTTTCAAAGACAGTATAGATCTTCTGAGCTTTGTCTTAATAGCTCATAAGTGTGGTAAGGCATCGGCTCCTTGGACAAGGCAGGTCGTTCTTGCTCAATCTCTCTATAAAGACTATCTGGCAGTACCGATCATTGCACGAAAAGGTGATACACTTATTTTCAAGACGATAAAAGATTCCATGTACAGAGAGTTTGAAATAATATCGATCGCTTCACGAAATAACAGGATGATAACTGTTTTCCACGGGGGAAAAGAATCCGTACTGAAGGATTCGGGCGTCCAGGTAGAAAATTTTAAGGACCTGGACTATGAAGGTCCCTGGCAGTTGCTAACGATTATAGAACCTGAAGAAAAAACAGATATCACAAAGATTCCGAATGAACTTTTCTTGACCGTATTTATTAAACCAAAAAACTTGTAGTATATGGCAGGAATTATTGATCAGGTGCAGACCATCGTACTCGTCATGATGGAGAACCGCTCCTTCGATCATATGCTGGGGCATCTGACTCTCGACAATCCGGCTCTCGCATTAAACGGACTGCGCACGGAAAACCTAGATAAGTATATCAACGAATATCTCGGGACTCCGTATCCTGTCTATGAACGCCCCGACGATAACGAGCTATCCTGGGACCTTCCTCACGAAGCGGGTCCGGTGAAAACACAACTTCGGCAGAATCCAGTCTCAAAAGAATACACTATGCAAGGATTTGTCGAGGCCTTTGCAAAGTCGATAAATACAACGCCGAATCCTGAGGCAGATCCTATGGGTTATTTTTCGAAAGAATTTACACCCGTCACGAATTTTTTCGCAACCAATTTTTGCGTTTGCGATAACTGGTACTCTCCCATTCCCACCAGTACACAGCCCAACCGCACGATGGCATTCAGTGGAGACTCCTCCATTCATGATACAAAATTTCAACTCATTCCTATTCCCGGCGATCTTTTTCACTGGATGGATGATCCTGCGCACCCGGTCAGATGGCGTGTATATCATGACGGGTTTTCTTTTTTCAGTCTGTACAACGATCTCTGGCCCTATGTTTTGGGGCCGCAGTTCCTGAGAACCGAATCGTTATATGCTGATCTAAGTCAGGAACCCGATGAGCATTCTCCGCAGGTCATCATCATTGAACCCAATTATCATGATGCTCCGCATTTCGGATCCAAACATCCCAATGACAATCATGCTCCACTCGCAATTGGATGGGGAGAGGATTTCCTTCGACGGACCTATCAGGCCGTGTCGTCCAATAAAACGCGCTGGAACAGCACCGTGATGATCGTCTACTATGACGAACACGGAGGTTTTTTCGACCATCAGCCACCTCCCAAAATACCTTACACTACCATTGGCGGGGATGGATTTCCATTCGACAGTCTGGGCCCCAGGATACCCGCAATTATTATTTCACCTCTTGTAAAGAAGGAATCCATCTGCCCTGCTTTATTTGATCATACTTCGGTCCTACAATTTATTGCGGAGAAATTTGCACCGGACAAAACTTATTCAATACCCGTCACGAATCGAAAAGATTTGGGAATACGAAGCATTTCTGCTGCGCTGAATAATACTACCGTTTATGATGCCCCTTCAGCACCAACAGATATATTCACTCCTCTGGTCACACTTGGAAAGGGATTATCGGTGCCGCCGGAGTCTGAAATGCAAAAAGCTTTTGAGTTTGCGGCACTACAACTGATCACGCAGAAACCGGCTGAAGTGAAAATAAAATATCCCGAGCTATTTCAATGGAGGGACGAGGATGCGAAATCTGTAGGAACGGCGACCATGGCTGCAACTGCTCCGATGTTGGTAGCATCTGCGCCTGTTTCGAATGAAAATATTATAAAGAAAACAGTGCCGCAATCCAAGGTTGTCAAATCAGGGAATAAAAAACCGGGCAAGGGTAAGAAGAAAAAGACCTAAGTAGGAAGATATCAATTAAACTTTAGCAGATGAAAATAATTAAATGGTTTTTTGTAAGTCTTTTATGTTTTCATGTATGCCAGGCTCAGAATGTCTTTTACGATGCAAAAAGACTCGAACCGTTCGCAAAGAATACGGACGGTTTCGTGACAATTAATGTTACGGATGATAATATTAATGCCATAGATTCCGTGCTTAGTAATTATATAGATACCAATTCGCTAAAGAAAGACACAACGAAAGAACTGTTGATACATGACATTGAGGTCATATTTAAGGACAATCTTTTTTTGAGATTTGCATTTAATATTAAAAGAAAATCATTTCTTACAACTTCTGTTGAATTCAAACAAAGTGTCGCACCAGGTGGTATTGGGGGTCTTGATGTATCCAATATCGCAGACGGTATCGCACAATTCCTGATTAAGCGAGGCAAGGAGGAACTGAGTATCGCTTTTTTCAGCCGGCTTAAAACATTTCTTGACAACCCCTCAAATCCGGAGTTTAAAACACTGTTACCCGCAACGACAGCCTTTCTCGAAAACATAAATTCTTATCAGTATTCGGAACTTATACAAAGCATCCGCGTCGCTTTTCAAACGGATCTTTCTAACCTGATAGTTAATCTGAATCAACTCATTAATCTACCAAAGTTCCAGGCATTGTTAGCACAATTGCCGGAGATCCGTGTCGCCATCAGATCAGCGCTGGTAATCAGCGAGCTCTCACAGTCTTCCGGCAATCTGCCTATGGATCCATCTATGGTTATCCATCAGCTTTCAGCGCTGAAAGAGTGGAAGGAAATCAACCAAAACCTGGCCGGTTCCTGGGAATTACTGGATGTTATCTCGCAGAGTGTATTATTTCAAAATGCCAACTTGCCAAATAATGATCCGAACAGGCATATCTGGGTTACTTTAAGTGATTTCAATGATCTGATTAGCAACCCGGTTGGTCTGAAACTTTTTTTAGGAATGCTTTTCCAAAAATCAGCAGGAATCAAATTCATGATCGGAAGTACCGAAATGAGCGTGCAGACATATTTTATCAACAACGCCTCAAATATTTCGGCAATTTCGAGTATAGTAGAAAATTTTGTTTTGCTGGCCAATGATGTTGACCGGATGATCTCAGACATTCAGGCGGCAAAAGGAAAGCCGACTAATGACCAGTTGTACACATATATCAGCAAGGCCGTCAACATCACAGAATACGGCTTTAAAATCGCTAACCAGATTCAACCAGGTATTGCCGACGATCACTATATTATAATGGCTCGCAATGCAAACGATATGTATAAAAATATTTACTCCAAACAATACAGCGCGGCAGTAATGAATTTGTATCTGATCCTGAATCAAATTTTCAATCAACGGTCGGATCTGGCTGATCAGAAAATCATGCAATTAAAATCAAAGAAGGTAACCGACTCCGTTAAAATAAGCGCTATAAACAGTGCCATTAATAGTCCAGGTCTCCCGGACGCGGCCACACTGGCCGCTGTTTTAAAATATACGAATTTCATCGCGGCTGTAGTCAAGGCGCAGTCCGCCGATGATGTGGAAAGTGCGCTGGAAGCTGCCGCACTACCTGCTGGCAGTTATTCTATAAAACAAAACTCAACCTGTAATATTTCCCTAAATGGATACATCGGATATGCATGGGATTTCAATCATGGCAGCGGTGTTTATGCACCGATTGGTTTTTCATTTAGCACGAAAATTTCTAAA
>DATHPV010000420.1:0-7759 GCA_035483495.1 Puia sp. | reverse complement strand
TGGAGGCGATCTGACCCATAAGTTCCGGGTCCAGGCTACCCGCTGGTTCTTCCTGCACTAGCTTGTTCAACATTTCGTAGAATCCATAGTCACTTGGAGGAATCGTGTTGAAAGATTTATGACTGCCATCAACGAATTTGGTTTCCGGAACGGGCGGATTCGCTGCGAGCATAACCTTACCGGTAAGGGCGTCTGCGATGCTGGTTCCGAAGGCACCAGGCGTATATGGGTAAATCTTCATAGTCGCTTTTACTGTCGCAACCGTTGGTTTGGGATCACTGTTCACCATAAATGCACGTCCTAAATACAATGTTCGCAGGGTGCGGGAGTGGCTCACATAGTAACCGCCTTCTGGAAGGAGACCATCGTAGCCAGGTGGAACGAGCAGGTACTTGCCCCCGGCACCGCGGTCCGGACCAGGTGTACCGGCGTCTGTGATCCAATGAAACCACATATCGTCAAAGGTGCCGAGTGTCATCGGAGGAACTTCTACCACCATGGGTCCTTTCTCCAGGCTTATGATCGCCAAAAAGTAAATTCCGTCTGCATTGGCGGTAAGGAAAAGTGATTTTGAATCCATCAGATCCTCGAAAATCACACAGGTATTGTCATCCGCTCCGATACTTTTAAATCCTTCTCCAATCGCATAGGTGGATGCACCCTGGAAAGTGTTCAGGTAAACATTTTGTGCATGGAGCAAGTCCAGATTATCATAAAGCTTTTGCGTAGTAGAAGGACTTGGGGCACCATCTTTGAAATCGAACGTACCCACAGAGGTCACGACCTTGTCAGGTATCGTTAAAGAAACGGGCGTGGTTTCGTAATGCTGTGCATGTAGCGCATTGGTCGCTATCAAAAACACGAGCGCGGTGGTCAGGATGTTTTTCCAATTCATAGTAAGGTGATTTTGGTTTATGTGTGTTGAAAAAGGTCCTACAAAACTAAGGATGTTAATGCATTGTTAACGGCAAATGCAGGCGATCGGCAGACATAAATTTTCTTATGGTGGGATAATCATTATCCGTCTTTAAAGTCCCAAGGAAGCAGCCTTCACACAAAATTGGAAGGGCGGGAGACGCCTGACTTTCAGCTCGCTTACAAGTGTCGCGTCAATGAATGCGTTCTGACCCTAAAAAGACACTGACTGAATCTGCCCGCAACCCGTCCCATTTCTCCTATAAGTTATTCTTTTTTAACTCACTCACGGCATGATCGGCAGCTCTTGCAGTAAAAGCCATATAAGTGAGTGAAGGATTCTGGCAGGCGGCGGATGTCATAAAAGATCCGTCGGTTACAAAAACATTCGGTGCATCCCAGACCTGGTTCCATTTATTCAGTACACTGGTTTTGGGATCCTTGCCCATACGCGCTGTGCCCATTTCATGGATGCCGCGACCGAGGTATGGATTATCGTCATTCGACTGAACATGTTTTACGCCCAAAGCTTCCATCATTTCCGTGGCATCATTGAGCATATCCTTCCGCATTTTCTTTTCGTTCTCTTTTAATTCCGCATCAAAGGCCAGCACATTCAATCCCCATTTATCTTTTTTCGTTTTATCCAGCGTCACTTTATTTTCATGATAGGGAAGTGTTTCGCCGAAGCCGCCAATTCCAAAAGTCCATGCTCCCGGCTCACTGAGTTTCTCTTTTAAATCCGTACCAATCGAATATTCCGATCCGGCATTTTGATCCCAGCCTGCGCGACCGCCTCCACCCTGGTAACCAAAACCACGCAGATAGTCGCGTTTGTCGCCAAAGAAATTTCTATAGCGCGGAATATAAATTCCATTGGCTCTGCGGCCGTAATAGTATTTATCCTCATATCCTTCAACGATACCTCCTGCAGAAACACCCAGGTGATGATCCATCACATTATGACCCAGCTCTCCGCTGCTGCTGCCCAGTCCGTCGGGCCAGATATCCGTTGCAGAGTTCATCAGTATCCAGGCACTGTTGAATGTGGAGGCATTCAGGAAAATGATTTTTGCATAGTAGGTATACGTTTGATTGGTTTGTCCGTCCAGCACTTCCACACCGGTAGCTCTTTTCTTATCCTTGTCATATAGAATTTTGGTAACAATACTCCAGGGACGAAGGGTAAGGTTCCCGGTTTTCATCGCTGCAGGAAGTGTGACCGATTGCGTGCTGAAATAACCGCCGAACGGACAGCCATACCAGCACTTATCGCGATACATACATTGTCTGCCGTCGAGGGGAACCGTGGCATGACCGCAACGGCCGATGATCATTTTTCTCGTTTGTTTATAATGATCTTTGAAACGTGTTGAAAGATCTTTCTCCACGCAATTCATTTCCATGGCAGGAAGAAAATGACTATCGGGCAATTCCTGTAAATTCTCTACGGAACCACTCACGCCAGCAATTTTTTCAACATAGGTATACCAGGATTCAATATCCTTATACCTTACCGGCCAGTCGATGGCGATGCCGTCCCTGGCATTTTCTTCAAAATACAAATCACTCCAGCGGTATGTTTGTCTGCCCCACAATAAAGAACGACCTCCCACATGATAACCACGGAACCAGTCAAAACGTTTTATTTCTGTGTAGGGAGAATCCTGGTCGTTCGCCCACCAGGAAAGATTTCTCTCATTCAGCGGGTAATCCCTTTTCAGTACAGGATAATTTTTTATCATCTGCTGGGTGCGATCGCCGCGGTGCGGATAATCCCAGGCTTCCTTTGATGCTTCGGTGTAATCTTTGATGTGTCTGATGTCCATCCCGCGCTCCAGCATGATGGTTTTCAAACCTTTTTCGGTGAGCTCTTTGGCAGCCCATCCACCACTGATGCCGGACCCGATCACAATCGCGTCGTAAATATTATCTGCCATATAACCTCCTTATCCCCGAAACAGGGTTTTTAATTAATGTAATGCTCACACAATGTGAAATCTAAGGTAAGATGCAAATTTTAAATACTATGACATTCCTTAATCCGGCAGAAAAGAAACAATCATGTTGAATGCCTTTTCAGAATTGAAAACGCCACTTAACATCGCAACACCATGTTCCGTCACTATTTTGAGTCTTAAAAATTGATTAACTTTAAGAATGGACATCAAAAGTCTCATAACAATAGACAAAGATATACAGGGGGGTCAGCCTGTATTTTCTGGCACAAGGGTACCGGTGGAATCTTTATTTGATCATTTGGAATCAGGTGTTTCCCTTGATGGTTTTTTAAATGATTTCCCTGGTGTGACACGTCAACAAGCCGTTGATCTTCTCGAAGCTGCAAACAAAATCCTGACTTCAAAAAATCTGGAGCAACTTTATGCTGCTGTTGCTTGACGAAAATCTTCCGAAAAGGCTTAAGCTTACATTCGACAAAAATCTTCAGCATCAGCAAAATTTTCAAAAATATCCAATCGCAGTTTTCGTGTTGAATGCAATTAACAATACTTATCTAAAATTAAAACCATTGACTTTATTCGTTAATGACATTCTGACAAAAGGAGTACTTCTGGCTGGTCCTACAATTATCTCGATAAATAGCGGAACATAATATCCCTTCTTTAAAAATATATTTTGCGAAACCGAATAGTTGCGCATATATTTGCAACCAATCGGTTTCGCTTAAAAAGTTAACTGGAATGAGGAGAGACATTTTTCAGGCTATAGCCGACCCGACCAGGCGGGCAATTATTACCTTGATTGCATTGCAGGCAATGACACCGAACGCCATTGCCGACAACTTCAAAACTACCCGTCAGTCGGTTTCCAAACATCTTCGCATACTTACAGAATGCGATCTCGTGAAACAGGAACAAAAGGGCAGGGAGATTTACTACTCACTGGAAATAAAAAAAATGAAAGAGATTGACAAATGGCTCGATCAGTTTAGAAAGGTTTGGGAAGCCCGGTTCAATCAACTCGACGATGTGTTATCAACCTTAAAAAAACAGAAAAAATGAAAACAAGTTTGCTGTCAGATTTTACTGTCGACAAAGCAGCAAAAATGGTATACGTAACCAGAGAATTTGATGCCGGTCTTTCTTTGGTTTGGGACGCATTTACCAAAAAAGAAATTCTTGACCAGTGGTGGGCACCCAAACCATGGGCCTCAAAAACAAAACATATGGATTTCAAAGTTGGCGGACGAAGATTTTATGCGATGGTGGGCCCTGAAGGTCAGGAAAGCTGGTCTGTTCAGAAATATACTTCCATTCATCCGAAAACCAATTTCAAATTCGTGAGTGCTTTTGCAGACAAAGATGAAAATCCCGATTTGCCGGGTACTGACTGGGACCATAACTTCAACGAAGAGGGCGGAGTCACAAAAGTGAGTATTTCTATTTTCAATGAATCCCTTTCCCGAATGGAAAAGCTGATGGAAATGGGTTTCAAGGGAGGATTTACAATGACATTGGATTATCTGGGAACATTATTGACAACATTATCGCAAAAATGATATTCGTATTCAAAACATCTGTCAAAACTAAAACGCAGATAAAAAAACTCAGACCGCATATTGACACAACGCTGCCAAAAGCGAAATGGAATTTTGATCTTAAAGACGTCGATAAAATTTTGCGCATTGACAGCGAAGAGGATATTGTTCCAAGAGTAAAACGTTTGCTGAACAATCATAACCACAGCTGTGAAGAACTAACATGAAAACGAAATAAATCGAACCATCAACAATTAAAATAAATATTATGGCACAAATCAATCCTTACTTGCACTACAACGGAAATGCCGAAGAAGCATTCAAATTTTACAAATCAGTATTTGGCGGAGAATTCGAAAGGGTAGTCCGTTTCAAAGACATATCCAGTCCTGAACATCCGATAGCGGAAAAAGAAGCAAATAAAATCATGCATATTTCTTTGCCAATTGCTAAAGGGAATTTTTTAATGGGCAGTGACGTTCCGGAAATTTTGGGAACGATAAATGAAAACGAAAACAGGTTTAAAATATCCGTCAGCGCAGAAAGTCGCGAAGAAGCCGACAAATTATTCAACGGCCTTTCAAAAGGCGGAGCGGTCGAAATGCCTATTGGCGACAGTCCCTGGGGTTCATACTTTGGGATGTTCAGAGACAAATATGGTATTGAATGGATGGTGGACTTTTCCTCAGCGCGGTCATAAATACCAGCAAAGTGGATTCAAGCCGTCAATCAAACAAAAAAGCCACGCAAATTTATTTAGCGCGGCTTTTTTTATTTGTAAACGCCTAAAGCTTCGGAGTTCGAAGTTTTACTTCACCCATGCGTTAATGCTAAAGACAAATCTGGCTTCGCAAAACGAACACGGGAGATATTTAAATCTTAAGATCGCTTCGTAAGCGCGTCAGTAAACTGCTGTTTTTTGGTACCTTAGGTATCACGCGGGAAATTGCACAGGAGGCGCCACCTAAATAAGAACCCTCATTCATTATGAATAAGAATTGGATTATACGAATTGGTCGTTTTTTGTATGGGATCAGTATGGTGGCCGTGGGAATACATCAGATCATTCTAAAAGATTTTCGTCCGGAGATTCTGCCTCCGTTCCCGGCCTGGGCACATACCCACACTATATTTCCTGTTCTTATGGGTATCGTTCTGGTGATTGCAGGGATTCTTATCGCCGGGTTTTACGCAAAAAAAATATGCCTTTATTTGGGATCTTTATTTCTTATACTGATTGTTACCTGTTACCTGCCCTATATTCTTTTCATCAATACGGAGAAACTCACGAATATAGTCGTCTGGTTTGGGGCAGGTGAAGCCCTGGCCTATAGCGGAGGCGCCTTTGTGATGGCTGGTTCGTATTCAGGAAAACCCTTACCCATTGGTAGAATTTTCTTTTGCCTGCTGATTATCCTCTTTGGTTTCAGCCATTTTGTGTTTCCCGTGGACGTGTCTGCGATGGTGCCCAAATGGTTGGGTGCGCCCATGTTCTGGACTTATTTTGTTGGCGCTGCTTTGATCGCGCTGGGTATCGCGATTATTGTCAGGTTATGGATTAAATTGGCTGCATGGTTATTGGCTGCCATGCTTTTTCTTTTTTTTCTTTTTTTTCATTTACCCGACGCGATACAAAATCCTTCAGCAGGACATGGAAATGAGATTGTCCGTGCAATTATTTGTCTTCAATTTTTCGGTACTGCTATGGTGATTGCTGTAACTAACGGTCTTGAAAACGAATACCAAAGTTCCCTTTAAGATTCCGGCACCGGCTGTGCAGGTTTTTTCTTGGTAAATATAGCACTCGCACTGCTTCCGTTGATATCGATGGTATATCCGACGTAAGTTTTATGACCTGACATTGAGTAAAGAATATACACGAAGTACATAGAAATAAAAAGAGCCTCTGACTTTATCAGAGGCTCTGTGGTGTAGGGCGGGATTGTTACATTAATCTATAAATTTAAAAGCTCTGTTTATTAAACCCAATTCTTTCCCGTTTATCCCATTTAATTTGGGCTGCCTTTTCATCCAACAGGTTTTCTATTGCGTCGTAAATCTGATTTAATTGGATATCGTGTTCTCCTAATTTTTCTTTTAATACCTGCAACTGAGTTCGTAAATCTATCTGCTGAATGGCAATTCTCCTGATTTCGATAAACGCCCGCATAATAGCAATATTCATATTAATTGCCTTTTTCTGAATTCAAAACCCCACTTAACATCGCAACACCATGTTCGGTAAAAGCGTAGGGAGTATTGTCTGTATTGCGCTTTTTTTGAGATGCGGTCACAATCTGTGACCGCATTGTCAACCATTCAATAGAATTAAGTCGAAACATGAAATCTTCTGGAAATCTTTTATTATTACGCTTTACTGACTGATTAAGGGCTTTTGTGGAAACTGCATACAATTCGGCCAGGTCAAAATCAAGTATAACCCGCTCGCCTCTGATTTTGTAAATCCGATTTTGGATTAATTGTAATAAATCCGCTATTAGGTCTTCATTTGTCAAATTTAAAGCTATTGAGTGTAGATGCTATCTGCTTGTCTGTAAGTTCATCTGTATATAAATATGTAATACCCAAATCGTATCCCTTATAGAGTTTTGACAATACATACATATACATCGTCGTATTTTGATTTATCAGGATCTTCATGCGAAATTCACTGAATGACTTGCCACCGACGATTTTCACACCACTAGCCGAATCAATTTTTGCATTCGGCATTTTGCCTTGAAAAGTTTTAAATAATATCTTTTGTACATTAGCATCGGACTCATCTATCGATCCGTCTTTTTTCGGATCGTATGGAGTAATGGTTACGTTGAAATAATCCTTTTCACTTTTTCTCGCGGCAATCAGCGTTTTTGTTTCAGATATATCAACCCTCGTATGATTCGCGTCTTCAATTAATTTTTGTCCTCTCTGGTTCATAGCCTCATTCTTAGCAGCATTAATCACATTAAAATCGGACGGGATGTACATGGTCAGCCCGATTTCGGAAAAATAGTATACAACTGGTTTTTGAGCATACGTGAAAGAGCAAAAAAATAAAAAAAACATATCAGGATAGTTTTGGGGTAGTTGGTCATGCGTGGTCATTGTTAATGTACTGTGACGGGAGGAAGTTAAAATTATTTTAATCTTGGGTTTTCCAATCATAACCAAAATAGCGAAAATTAGATACACAATTCGTAGCCACCTTATGTTTTATCATATATAAATTGTGTGATCCGGAATCTTCCAGTTGGGACCAAAGAATGCCGGGTAAGTAAGGGTTTTTATGTATACTGAAATGGATTTAAAATATCCATAGACAACCTAATGTCTTTGGTGTTG
>DATHPV010000419.1:0-2815 GCA_035483495.1 Puia sp. | reverse complement strand
AGTATTTAATCCTGAAAATGATACTTCCAGCTTAAACAAGAATCTTGATTTAATTCTTCGTAAAGCGCATCAATGTTTTGAGGAACTAAAATTTTCCGGAACTGCTTTTTCAATGGATGAACTTGTAAATAAAATAAAAGATAAAGAACAAACGCCTATTTTACTGCTGGAATATATCGAGCATTGCAATGAAAAAATAAAACGAAGAGTAAATGTTGATATCACGAGGGCGACATTTATTAAATATAGAACCTGCCTGGGTCACATGCAAAGTTTTTTAGAGCAAGAATATAAGACGCGCAAATTTCCCTTGCATTCAATGACCGGAAAGTTTCTGGAAAAATTCTTCTATTACTTAAGAACAGATAAAAATATTTCACACAATTCTGCGATAAAATATTTAAAACATCTTCGAGTATTAATATGTAATGACACAATTTAATTTGTTTTACACCTTACTTGATTTCTGATTGGTATCTACTCAATAATAAATTTGTAACCTCTACCATGTACGTTTATAAATTTAATGGAGTTATCGTCGCTTAATTTCTTACGTAATTTAGATACCAATACATCAACATTTCTACTGATCACAACTATACCTTCATCTTCCCAAATTTCTTTCATCAGTTTTTCTCTTTCTACAATCTGATTTATATTTTCTGCAAATATTTTCAGTGCTTTGGTTTCTTTTTCCGAAAGCGTGATTGTTGTATGTTCACTTTTAAGCACGTTATTATCTGTATAAAATTGAAAGCTTCCTAATTGTACATAATCATTGTTATCGGAGATTGATTCTTTCTCTTCTTGCACTTCTATTTCTTTTTTTTTCCGAAAGGTATTGTTCACATAAAAGCCAACAACACTTAAAGGAATAATCAACAACAACAACCAAAAGAAATTAAATTGATCTTTCTTCAGCAAATCAATTTCAATAATATAACAACCAACCTCCAGCTTACGACCCCTGCAAGGTGTTAAATCGCCAGTATGGCTATTTATTTCGAATGCAAACACAGTTTCGTTTTGTTTACAATTCCTCAAATGCACTATATAATCTTTTGCCAAAGCATTTTTTTGAAATTCCCGTTCCACTATATTGATCAGTGTATCTGAAATAAAACTAAAGTTGTTTTGAAAGGAGATCTGGTAGGTATTTTCATTTAATTGCTTAATCGGCAGCACCCTGGAGGAAGAATCTTTAGCTGAAAGCAACAACTGATGTCCTATATCACGCAATACCACTTCCAGATGATTTGCAGGAATGTCATTTTTTTTATTGATAAATGCAACAGCAGAAATCAAAATGACAATTATCATAATTGAAGATCCGAACAGAATGAATGACTTCATAGGTGCAAAATTATCTATTAATCTTCTCTTTCGCTGATTTTACAAGCGTTTTACATATCCTTTACAACTTTTTACTACTAAAAAGCTTCCCGATAGTTGACGCCTGATATCTTTACCTTATCGTTTCACCAAATCAATTAAAGTCATGAAGTTCATCTATAACCTTGCTTTTTTGCTCCTTTTCACGGTTTCCTCATCTTCTCTTCTCTCTGATAGCTATCCAGACCCAAAAACAGAGAAGGCTGAAACTGCAAAGATCGTTTTTAAATCTACTGATGGCGGACAAACCTGGCAGGACATCAGCAAAGGGCTGCCAGAAAATTTGCGGAAAGATAGTATCCGGGGAAATAGCTTCTTTGCAAACGATAAAGGGCTGTTTTTAAGGGTTGGAAACGGACTCTATCACAGTACACCAAATGCCACAGCTCCTTTTTGGACCAAAGAGATTTTCCCTGACGAAAATAGCAGCATTGCCCCCGATAAGTCCGGGATATTTTACTGGGGTATAAATTTGAAAACAACAAACGGAACGAGTGTATGGTCGCCGATATTCGACAATTTTTCAGAGCCCCGAATACGCAGCGTTTTTGAAACTTCCGGAGGCACAATTTTCATCGGCACCGACAGAGGCCTTTTTAAAACTGCTAACAGTGGAAAAACCTGGAAGCATGTCTATGCCGGAGGCTGGGCAGGGCATTTGGCTGAGTCGAATGGCGTACTGGTGTCGACCAGCATGAGAAGGTTAATAAGATCGACCGATAATGGCGAAAACTGGGCGCTGGTGATCAGTGATAGCAGTGTGACTTTCGATGTAAAACCGATCAAAGGTGGATTCGCTGCTATCACTGCTAGTTCAGAGTCGGGTACCAGGAGTTTAAGGACATCCTACGACGCCGGTATAACCTGGCAGCCCATTGATGCCGGTGACAAAGTTCTTATTGATTCAATATGGCGGACCTGGAATGATCGCCCTCGTGTCCAAGCCTTCCAGACTTCAATTATCCAGGTTGGTGAAAACTTCGTTTGTGCTCATCATGACGGCATTTTCAGATCATCAGACAAGGGAAAAACATGGGAATTATTACTTCCTTCTGTGGGGGGTAAGGTCTTCAATTTATTTGTTTCAGGCAACGTGATCTATGCCATACCCAGCAAGGGTGGATGTTGAAAAATTCAGGCTCTGTCTACCCGGACTCTTGCGATTGTCTTAGCGGTCGTTAATGCGATCGGTTGGTGAAGACACCCACTATTAATGAAATATATTTCTGTAATATGAACAACAATATATCAACCGCTTACTTGATTTTAATTATTGTTCCTCTGTTCTTCGGTTGCGGCGGGCCTATAACAGCCGAAAATAAAAATAATGCATCGCCAAGCTCCATATCCTTACATGTTGGCGATGAAAAGTATTTTATAATAGATAAGAAGCAAAGTGTTGTAACATGGAAAGGTTCAATGC
>DATHPV010000418.1:0-3316 GCA_035483495.1 Puia sp. | reverse complement strand
TTGAGAGTCGTATTTCAGTATACAATGACCAAGATTTTTGACCGCTGGCATACTACACAAACGACATTGATTACTCAAGTATGCGTGATTTATTTTAAACATACTATTCAAAGAATTTTAGCGATAATTATTTTCAACAAGCTGACATTCGTCGGATTCCAAGAACTGCCTTACAATAATTTTTTGCTACTTCAGTGCGTGCTTTTGGTCTTCTTGACTATCAGGTGAGCTCGCCTGGGATCATTCAGCAACTCCGCAATCATACAGTCAGCGATCTGCACAACCTCACCTTTAATTCTGCGGTAATTACTGGTAATCATTTCCCCCGATACAGATCTAACATCTGGCAATTCAGTGACTGCTCCGGGAGCAGATTCCCGTTTCTTTACAATCTCGCAATGAAAAGCCTTGAGTGCAATTTTTGAAGCGGGATTATCCGCTACCATTCCAACAAACTCACCGGAAGAAAGGCCGGATATGACCGACTGAGGTACAGGTTGATCAAACTGGATTGATTTGTTGAGAGATGTATCACTGCTACTTGTCGTAACGCTCTTTTTCTCCTGCATGGTTTTGCCAAATCTTTCGGACATCTGTTTTGCAGTATCTCCTGTAACCTGCCCACAAATGACATTCCCTACGATATTCATAATCACTTCCGCCATTTCCCGCCCATAGTCTTTTTTTAATTGACTGTAATCCTGCAAAACAATAGTTGTCGATACGTGATTCGACCTGGCGGTTGCAATCAGTGAATCTACACCGCCAAAGTAAACAGTCGGAAATTCATCGAATATCAGGCTGCAGGGAATCCCTCCTTTTTTATTTACCGTTTTGATCAGGCGTGATATATATAATGACAGAATTGCACCGTATACCTGCTGTTTATGCGGACTGTTTCCCATACAAACGATTTTAGGAAATTTTGCATTGTTTATATCCAGAGAAAAGTCATTTCCGGAAAGAATATAATATACTGACGGTGAAGCCAGTCTTCCGAGAGCAACCTTCGGTGTCGCAATCTGGCTTTCCAGGGTTTCCATAACATCACTGAGATATGCATTTACAAAAGGATTCACGAGTGTCGCAATCTCTTGTTCCGTCCCAAGTATTGTAAACAGTTTATCATAATCCAGCTGCATGAGTTCAATAACATGTGGTAACGTGCAGTATGCACCATTTTCATATCTCGCCAGAAACCAGATGCAGGAAGTCAGAAAATTGACGGCTGATTCAACGAAGAAATCACCCTGTTTTGAAATCCAGTTTCGGTTAATACTTAAAAGAATTGTGCGGCTTGATTCCATCGCATCGGTGATATCTCCCATTGTTTCAGGATCAAGTGGATTACATCTGTGGGATTTCGAAATATTTTCAAAATTAACTGAGTAAAACCGAGGTGTGATTTTGTAGCTGCTTCCGTAATTTTTATAACAACGATATGAGATTCTGGTCAGGTCATCATATTTGAAATCATAAACAAACATGGCAAAACCTTTCTTGATATGCTGACGTATTACCTCTTCTACCACAAACCACGATTTTCCGGAACCGGGTGAACCCATAACCAGTAATCCCCGAAACGGGTTTATGATATTAATCCAGCTTTTTCGCCATTTGTTCTTTAATCGGTAACGGGCTGGAAGATTTATGGAATATTGATTCAGTCGCAGTTTCTCGTCCTGGGGAAAAGTCTGATTTTCCTTATTGAAAATGTCATCATTGTTTAGCCTGATTGTTATAATTCGGGAGAGATACGAGCCCCCTACAATAAAAAGCAGATACCCTGTTAATGTCCAGACTATGTAGACGAAAAACAGATTTCTGGCCATGCCATTAAAGCACACAACGTACCAGCTCGTATAATACAAAATGACTCCCAGGACCAGATAGATCACAGACGTTTTATAATTCTTTTTATCGTCATTTCTGCCTTTGGTACCAAAAAGTGAAATGATTAATGCTGCAAGGGATATTCCTTTTGAAATATTGAAAGTATTGAAAAGACCGGTTTTACCAATTTGGAAAAGCAGCCGATCCGTGACCTTTGAACGAAGACCCCATTCGACAAACGCAGCATTCCAGAAGTAATAAAAGTGTAAACACAAAATTAATATACTAATAGCTCTGGTCATATCCATGATCTTCCTCAATCCCTTTTCGTCCTCCCCGGTCTGCATTGCCATTTTTAAATCTTTAACTACGGTGATATTGTCTCTTTCTTTTTTTTCTTGCGAGTTTTAGTTCAAAGGGAACGTAGTCCGATTCCTTATCAGGAGAAATCAGATCTTCCAGTAATCCAGTTTTTTGACTTTCAGAATGTTCGGAAAGGTGAGATTGCAGAGTTTGAAAATTGTTCTGCGTGTGATTTAAACTATATAAGATATTATGAGCGGAATATCCTTTGCCCAGATCGCTGCCCTTAAAAACTGATTTCGTCTGATGGTCAACAAACGTAATCCCATAAATTAACCCCTGTTTATTCGGCCGAATAACCATATCGATTTTTTCTTTTTTTAAGGATTGTACGATTCCGTCAAAACAATAATCCCCTTTTTTTAGAGACCAGTCAATCGCATTCCTTATCCTCTGCTTGTATGGTAAACGATGTTTCTGATTTTCTTCAAATTTCCGCTCCAAAAAGGAAAGTATGGGTTTGCCAGGCAAGAGACTTGCCTTGATAGGTACTCCGACCATTTCACATTTTTCGTCAAGTACCCGGTAAATCAATCCGCCTTTTTCAAAAATCCTGGATTTCTCAGAACCCCTGGAAGCCGCAACGTTGTATAATCCCAAGACGGCATTTAATTCGGGCAGAGAAGTATATTTATAGGAGCCTAGTACCTGGCCCAATACGTTTGCAATGGCTCTTCTTGTTTCTGACTTTCCGTAACTAACCTTTACGGCCTGGACTGGTTTTATAGAATATGCCTGCTTTAATTTATGATCGTCTGCCATTACTAGTTTGAATTCTCGTTCAATCTCCTTCCGTGCTTTTTCAGACTGGTCCCTTCCGATATTATGTAGTTCAATCCGCTTTCCACTTTCTTGAATATTGGTTGTGACAATATGAATATGTGGATGACCAGCATCGTGATGAGAATAAACAAGGTAGGGCTGCTCAGCAAACCCGATTTTAGTCATGTAGGCTTCTGCAACTTCCTTAAGTTTTCCCGTTTCCAGCTTTTCTGACGGATCGAAATTCAGGGAAATGTGCAGGCTATTTCTTTTAACATTCTGATTTAAAGCAGCCTGCTGAGTCAGTCGGTTAAGTTTTTGATAGAAATTCAAATGCTCAGCTTCCTTCGGATAGTTA
>DATHPV010000417.1:0-5250 GCA_035483495.1 Puia sp. | reverse complement strand
TATAGCGAGACCCTGGCGTGTTCCGCCAAAATGAGAAGCAACCTGTTTTGTCCATTTGAAAGGCGTATCGAAAGCCCAGGACCAGCCAACTGCCATATGTGGGTAAGTTTGATCAGAACCCCATTCATCGTAGTGTAACATTTGCAAAACCATGGGTGCTTCCAATATGCCGTTGTAAGCAGTTAGCTGATTGAATGACCCAGATAAAGTTCCTTCCGGACTGGTTCCGTTGTCGCCACAGATGTAAATAATAAGTGTATTATCCAGCTTGCCCATATCTTCCACACTCTGTATTACCCGGTTTATTTCATAATCGGTGTAAGCAGCATAGGCTGCAAATACTTCAGCTTCGCGGGCATACAGTTTTTTCTGTAGCAAGGTTAGTGAATCCCAATGCGGAATACTTTCAGGCCATGGAGTAAGTTTTGCATCTGCCGGAATTACGCCCAGGCGCTTTTGATTTGCAAATATGGTGTCGCGCAACACTTCATAACCCATATCAAATTTACCTTTGAATTTTTCAATCCATTCTTTTGTGGGCTGATGCGGAGAATGAGTACCTCCGGGCACATAATAAACAAAGAATGGATTGTCCGGAGCCGCGGCATTCAGATCACGCATGTGTTTGATGGCTTCATCCGCCAGGTCGGTTGTGAGGTTATATCCGGGATTATTAACATAAGGAAATATCTGGGTATGGTCCCGAAAAAGATAGGGTGTCCACTGATCCGTTTCTCCACCCATAAATCCATAGAAATATTGAAACCCCTGACCGGAAGGCCATTGATCGTATGGTCCTGCAACACTGTATTGAAAACTTGGTGTATTATGATTTTTACCAAACCAGGAAGTAGAATATCCGTTACCCTCCAGAATATTACCAATACTGGCATTATCTAATCCGATGATTGAATTATACCCCGGATAACCTGTAGACAATTCCCCTATAACACCGCTACCTACTGAATGATGGTTGCGTCCGGTGATCAGTGCTGCCCGCGTAGGAGAACAAAGAGCAGTAGAATGAAACTGAATATATCGTAAACCTGCTTTTGCGACGCGATCAAGACCTGGCGTTGGTATCACGCCACCGAAAGTTCCCGATACACCATACCCCTGATCATCCGTCATAATGAGAAGAATGTTGGGCGCTCCTTTAGGAGGAACCAGACGCGCCGGCCAATATGGAGTTGAGTTAACAGCGTCAGCCTTAATTATTCCGGCAAATGGAAGCGGTGCTATCGGCAATGACTTTCCCTGAATTGTGTAAGTTGAAGCCGGTGAACCGGGAGTTCCCGAAATTTTTTGAGCTGCCACTTTTAAATTCCCACACATTAAAGTGATTCCGACTATCAGTGTCGATAACAGGGAGCTTTTTGATCTTGGATGCATAGTTTTGGTTTAATGTTAATGGTATAATACTGCTGACCTCCTAATAGGGTTATGCCTGGTTTTTCAATTAAATAAGTTTTATATCAGGTTCCGTTCGATTTTATCAGGTTTTTAGTTTCAGATACATTACCGGTAAAATACTGATCCACGTGTCCAAGCGCATGAAATGCACCGTTCATTAATTCATATTCTGTCGACTTCATGAATCTCTGGAGCGCTTCATCACTTGTCCAAAGTGAAAAAAAATGATAATAACCTTCTTTACTAATATCAGCCGAGAGATTATAGGCAATGCAATCCTCCCCTTTCACACTAAACGCCAGTCTGAACGTCTGTTCAAATTCCTTTTTCTTGCTTTGACCTATTTGCCCGGAAATGATTAAGAAAGAATTCATTGTATTCTCATCTAATACTAACATTGAATCGTTCTTTGACTGATGAAAGCAATCATGATGTTAAGCGAAAACAAACCAGCAAAATCCAATAAGTTTTTTCATAGATTATTTTTATATGAACCGAAATAAATTGACTGAATAGTAACCAATCAAATTGCCGTAGGGAGGATCAGCTATAAAATCGTAGGGCGGATGTGTAGCAGAGTAGGATCTGATGATATTGACCGGGATCAATATATTCCAATAGCGTGCCTATAAAAAAAACCAGATCCGGATCAGCGGGTTAAAACGTTGACATTGAGAGAGAAAAAAAATATTCAGTATTCAATTTTAAGAGTGGATTATAAAACAGACTTCGCCGGATAAAACGTTTTTCGCGATATATCGCGAAAAAATGGTCAAACAATTTCGTTTCCGGAACGCGTAATATTCAATTTTTTCATGCGCGAACGCAATGTACTTGGATTGATGATCAGTTTTTCAGAAGCACTGCCTTCTCCGCTGATCCGCCAATGCGATTCCTGAAGAACTTTTATGATATGATCCTTTTCCAATTCTTCCAGGGAAGCCGATGGACTACGTCGAACCTTATCTTTTGTACTATTATAGAATAAATCGAACCTGAGCGTGGCAGTCTCGCTGATAATGACCGCCCGTTCAATCACATTGCGCATCTCTCTTATATTGCCAGGCCAGTCATATTCAGAAAGATGGAGCATATCCGATTTGTTGATATTTTTAAAGGACTTAGAATGTTTCCTGGATTCCTTTTCTACGAAAAATTCTACAAGCATCGGTACATCTTCTTTCCTGTTTCGCAGAGCGGGAATGGTTATGGGAAAAACATTTAAGCGATAATATAAATCATCTCTGAATCTGCCTTCTTTCACTTCCGTTTCCAGTTCGCGATTGGTCGCTGCAATTATTCGTACGTCAACCTTTATAGTCTGATGACCACCAACCCTTTCAAATTCTCCGTTCTGTAGAACCCTTAAAAGTTTTGGCTGCAAAGAAATGGGCAGCTCTCCGATTTCATCCAGAAAAATAGTTCCGCCGTCTGCTATTTCAAACCTTCCCTTTCTGGCCTGTAATGCTCCCGTGAAAGCTCCTTTTTCATGACCGAATAATTCGTCTTCAATAAGTTCCGTAGGAAGTGCACCACAATTCAGTTTTACAAAAGGCTTCATATTTCTTAAACTCGATCGCTGGATGAGGTCAGCGAACAATTCCTTGCCCACGCCTGTCTCACCCTCCAGTAAAACAGTCGCGTGTGTGGTCGCTACTTTTTTAGCTTTATGAATAGCATATATGATGCCTTCGCTCTTCCCGATTATTTCTTCCTGCATCCATTCAGGGAGGGCCTCCCCTTTCAGCATCAGATTTTCCTTTTCAAGCTCGGCTTTCAGATTTTGAATCTGCTGAAAAGCATTTTCCTGATCGGTAATATCAGATCCAAAACTGATCAGACCTTCAACCTTTCCTTCATTGTCATAGGCCAATTCAGTTGTCCACGTAACCGTCTTTTCATCGCCGTCCTTTGTGACAATTATATTTTTATAATGAGGTATTGCTTTACCCAGTGAAATGGCTTTTTGAGAAATCTCTTTCACATTTCCAAACTCGCCATCAGGTAAAAAATATTCGAACCAGTTTTTTCCGATTAATTCTGAGTCATTATTATAATGCAATAATTTAACGCCATAAGGATTGATATAACTCAGACGCCCATTTTTATCGGTGTGCACAATCACAAGCTGCATATTCTGTAACAATGAATCCCACTGCACATTTTTTAAACTCAATAATTTCTCCAGCTTATACTTTTCTAAAAAATTAGTCCGCAGCCGCACGCCCATTATTAATAAAAACGAAAGTGGAAAAAGATTTATCGGGAAGAATATTTTCTGATGGAATACAGTTATAAAATATTCAATGTTTGTCTGATAGATAGTCGAAACCACAAATAAAAAAAGATAAACAAACATTGCCAACTGAAACCATTTTGCACTCGTCTTTAGACCAAATTTGAATTGATGTCTTACAGCAATAAAACCATGTACGATTGAAAGCCCTATTACGACCAACGCCGTGAATACCCAAATGGGAGCATGCGTATCTTTTTGGGCGAACACCATCAGGATATAAGTAAGAAAATTTAAAGAGCTTATCAGGATTGGTAAGAACTTTTTCCTGTAACCGGTATAGAAAAAAACAAACCAGGGAAACAGGCTAAAAAAGGAGAAATTAAAAATTCTTTTAATAATAATATTAATGGCGTAGGGAGCTTTATCCGCCATTATAAATCCCAGGGGAGGGCAAAGAAAAAATAGAAATATGGCCAGGCATAAAAAACCGAATATAAGGTCGGTTTTCTCACCGTCTTTGTGCAAACCCGTAGACAGACTAACCAGACCGGCAAATAAGGCAACACCTGCGGTTAGTAAGGCTATTGTTAACTGAATTATTTCCATTAGAATAAGGCTCACCGAAAATAAATCTCATCAAGGTTTACACATTGAATGTAGTGATTTTAATCATAAGTGCCATATCTGCAATAAATGAAAATAATTAAGAGAGATCATCCAATGTATTTTATTATTTTTTAAAATTCATTTCGTTCTTATATTTGATTTCGAATCTCCCGATTCATAACCTTATCCAATTCCTGTCGGAAGCTCCCGAATTGCTTTGACTCCTGACCTTGTTTCATTCTATTACTTAATCAGAGTATAATTCAATTTTATGCTGAAAATCAACAGGTCATTTTATCTATCTAACGGTTTATCAATTTGCATCTGCATATTGCTTTTGACAAATTTTTCATCACAGGCTCAGGCCAAGAAACCAAATATCCTGGTGATTTTTGGAGATGATATTGGCGTGACTAATATCAGTGCCTACGGACAGGGAGTAGTAGGTTACCGCACACCCAATCTGGATAAACTTGCGCACGAGGGCATGATGTTCACTGACTATTATGCAGAAAACAGTTGTACTGCCGGAAGATCAACTTTTATAACTGGACAATGTGCAAAACGCACGGGTCTTTCCAAAGTTGGCGTACCAGGCGCACCCGTTGGTTTGCAAGCACGTGACGTTACCATCGCACAGGCTTTGAAGTCACTTGGATATGCAACCGGACAGTTTGGAAAAAATCATTTGGGTGATCGTGATGAATATTTGCCAACCGCTCATGGCTTTGATGAATTCTTCGGAAATCTTTATCATCTGAATGCAGAGGAAGAACCGGAACGTCCTTATTGGCCAAAAGACGATCCTGCATTTACAAAAGCTAATTCACCGCGCGGCGTAATTCATTCAATCGCAAATGGCAAAATCGAAGACACCGGACCGCTTAATGTAAAAAGGATGGAGACAATAGACGATGAAACCACATCAGCCTGTATTGCTTTTCTAAAGAAACAGGTTCAGGCAGGTATTCCGTTCTTTATCTGGATGAATT
>DATHPV010000416.1:0-3721 GCA_035483495.1 Puia sp. | reverse complement strand
GAGATACAGAGGCTTATGAAAAAGTGAAACCAATATTGGAAGCAGTTTCGGCAAAAGTGAATGGAAGCGCCTGTGTGGCATATCTCGGAAAAGGAGCTGCGGGCCACTATGTAAAAATGGTTCATAACGGCATCGAGTATGCGATAATGCAGCTGATCAGCGAAACTTATCAGCTTCTTCATAAAGGCAAGGGGCTTTCCAACGACGAACTGCACAAGGTTTATAAAAACTGGAACGAGGGTGACTTACAATCCTTTCTGGTAGAAATTACACGGGACATTTTTTTACAGGATGATGAAAAAACCGGAAATCGGCTGGTGGATATGATTCTTGATAAAGCAGGCGCCAAGGGAACTGGAAAATGGACCTCACAAGACTCTATGGATCTTGGTGTACCTGTTCCTGTGATCGACATCGCTGTTTCCATGCGTGATCTTTCATCGGTGAAAGATGAACGTAAACAGGCATCAGCTTTATATAAAACCGGCACATTGCAAATTGCCGTACCCAATGAAGTTTTTATCACTCAGCTGGCTGATGCTTTGTACTTTTCAATGGTCGTTTGTTATGCACAGGGAATGGCACTTCTGTTCAGGGCATCTTCTGAACTTAAAATGGATATTCCGTTGCCGGAGGTTGTGCGGATCTGGAGAGGAGGTTGTATCATTCGTTCTGCCATGCTGGAAATATTTTATAAGGCCTTTACTGACAATCCGGAATTACCCAATCTACTGTTGGATAAGGAAGTAGCTGGATTATTGCAGGCAAAAAAACACAATATAATTTCTGTAATTATACATGCAACGCAAACCGGGTATCCGGTTTCAGCTTTGATGACGTCGCTTTGTTATCTCGAAGCGTATCGAAGTGAATTTCTTCCAACTAACCTCATTCAGGCACAACGAGATTATTTTGGCGCACACACTTATCAAAGAGTGGATATGCCCGGCATTTTTCATACTGAATGGGGAACATTTGACAATTAAAAACATTTATGGAAAATCATAAGAGACCGTCCGCTACAGTGATTTTTATTTTCGGAGGCAGCGGTGATTTGAATTTCAGAAAACTTTCACCTGCACTCTACAATTTGTTTATTGATAACTGGATGCCTGAAAAATTCAGTATTATCGGCATTGGAAGAACCGATTACAGCGATGTGGATTACAGAACACGTTTGCTGGATGGTATTAAACAATTCAGCAGAAGAAAAAACGTGGCGGATGATCAATGGCAATCATTTTCGCAACATATTTCCTATCTGAAAATGGATGCAGAGAAAGATGAAAAATATACAGGCATTTCAGAATTGGTGCAAAAAAAACAAACTGAATTTGGTGAACATCCCAATATTATTTTCTATATGGCTGTTGCTCCACAACTCGTTCCTGATATTGCAAAAAAATTAGGTAAAGAAAAAATATCCAGCGACAAAGCCTACACAAGAATCGTTATTGAAAAGCCGTTCGGACATGACCTGGAAAGTGCACATCAATTGAATGAGCTTTTAATGACCATGTTTGAAGAAAAACAGATCTATCGGATAGATCATTATTTAGGCAAGGAAACAGTTCAGAATATTCTTGCTCTTCGATTTGCCAATGCACTTTTCGAACCGCTATGGAACCGGAACTATATTGACCACGTTCAGATCACCGCAGCCGAAACGGTAGGATCTGAAGGAAGGGGAAGTTACTATGAAGGAGCCGGCACTCTCCGCGATATGGTTCAAAACCATATTCTGCAATTGATTTGCATGATCGCGATGGAAGCCCCTGTTTCTTTTGATGCCGATGAAATTCGTAACAAGAAAGTAGACGTACTGAATGCAATCCGGAAAATCAATCGGGAAGACGTAGGCAAATATGCCGTACGTGGTCAGTTTGATGCTGGCTGGATGGAAGGAGAGAAAGTTCCCGCATATCGTGAAGAAAAAAATGTGGACCCGAAATCAAATGTGGACACGTTTGCTGCAGTTAAATTTTACATAGACAACTGGCGCTGGCAGGATGTGCCTTTTTATATACGTACCGGAAAAAGACTGCACGAAAAAACGACAGTGATCAATATTCAATTTAAAGCGGCACCTAATTTTGCGTTCCCTCCTGAAGCTGCAGAAACCTGGAGATCCAACAGGCTTACTATAAGTATTCAGCCCGAAATGGATATTCGCCTGCGCTTTCAATCTAAACGACCTGGTCAGTCTGTGTCGTTGAATCCGGTAGACATGATTTTCCGTTACAACGATGTTTACGACGGAAATGAACCAGAAGCATATGAAACATTATTGCTGGATGTTATGGAAGGAAATGCCACACTTTTTATGCGCAAGGACCAGGTCGAAGCCGCCTGGAAAATAATTATGCCCATATTGGAGGCATGGCAGAACAGACCACCTACGAATTTTCCTAATTATGCGCCGGGATCCTGGGGACCAGAAGATGCAGAAGCCCTTATAGCAAGGGACGGACATCAGTGGATCGTTATGTAAGGTATATAGTTCATGGTATATGGAATTCAAATTCAGGCCATCAACCATAACCAATAACCCATAATTCATAAATCGATAAAAATGAACATAGAAATCTTCGACGACCCGGATCATCTCACAAAAGGACTTGCAGACTGGATAACAAGTCTGATCGAAGAAACCCTCACGCGCAAAAATAGTTTTAGCCTGGTACTTTCAGGTGGTAACACCCCGAAGAAATTAAATGTCCTGCTTGCTTCAACGCCATATAAACAGAGAATCGACTGGAAAAAGCTGCATATATTCTGGGGAGATGAGCGTGCTGTTCCATTTGAAGACGAAAGAAACAATGCAAAAATGGCATTCGACACTTTGTTGAATAAAGTTGATATCCCTGAGAATCAGATTCACATTATGGACACCAGCCTGCCACCACAGGAGGCAGGTGAACAATATCAGGAATTACTTTTTGAATTCTTTGGAACAGATGTTTTGCCCGACAGGACTTTCGATCTTGTATTGCTTGGCATGGGAGACGATGGTCATACCCTGTCGCTCTTCCCGGGCACATCTGTGATTCATGAAGAAAAAATGTGGGCTACCAGTTTATTTCTCAAGTCTCAGGATATGTACCGGATCACGCTAACGAAAAATATTGTCAATCATGCTGACCATATTGTTTTTATGATAAGCGGTGTTGAAAAAGCAAACGCATTACATGCTGTTTTAGAAAGTGAAAAGAATCCCGATCTTTTCCCTTCACAGGTAATTATTCCGACACAAGGAGAATTGCATTTCTTCGTCGATAAATCAGCCGCTTCTAAACTGAATTCATAACGCTAAACGAGGCGCTATTGCGCGTCGATCGAATCATAAACAACTACCCTGTTCCATAAATGTTTGCACTCATCCACAAAACGAAGATGGATGGGGTCTGTCTGGTAGCTATCCTGATCAGCAGCGTTGTTAAAAATTAATATCCAGGAGAAAGAATAGGAGGAGTCAATCACTTCTCTTGAAGTATTTGCCGGCTCACCAATATGAAATCGCTGAATGGTTTTGACGCTGGAAAGTTTCTGAAGTCCCTCTTTAAGTAATTTTTTGTGGACCTTATTTTCCGGCTCCGCCAGCCAGAAATAAACATGGTGTATGAATATGCCTTTAATTTCTTCAGCCATTTCTTATTTTTTTAAAATTCGAATTCAATTTATAGAATATATCCTGAACAAAATTCAGGGTAGGAAGTTAAAG
>DATHPV010000415.1:0-16289 GCA_035483495.1 Puia sp. | reverse complement strand
AGACCAGGCCAGGTTTACAAATCGTTCTCCCCAATACATCCAATATTTACCTTTTACTTTGGCAAGAACCGGTTTGTTGTTTTGCATCACTGTTATCATGGATGCTGACTTACTGGCTGTATCCAGAAAGCGATGATTGTAAGCCTTTTCAAATGCCGGCCCCTTTTTCTCCCAATGAAAAAGATCTCTTGAAAATGCAATACTTAATCGCGGAATTTTATAATTCCAGGAAGTATATGCAAGTACATATAGTCCGTCTTCTGTTTGTACAATTCGCGGATCTTCGCATCCGCCCGGATAGTCAAATATCTGAAAGGAATCTTTTGCGGGATAAAGTACCGGATCAGGGAAAGATGTAAAATGAATGCCGTCCTGACTGGCTGAAATTCCTATACGGGAAGTGCGCCCACCCAATGAAGCAGCAGGATTGTCTTCACATCTTGAAAGCACATATAGGGTATCGTTTCGAACTATGGCAGCCGGATTGAATACATCAGCTTTTTTCCAATGCACTATATTATTTTTAAGAGAATCAAAAAACACGGCGGTTGTATCAGGACTTAAAACCGGAAACGTAACTGGTTTGCTAAAGGATGACAACTGATCATAAACGGTTGGCTTCGACGCGCAGGCAGACAAAAACAGAACGACAATAAGGTATCTGTATCTTTGTTGCATATTTAATGAGATGTTATGGTAAGGATGGGTGAATATAATCTGCTTAAAGTTATAAAAGTAAAGGATATGGGTGTGTTCATGGATAATGGTGAAGAAGGAATACTCATGCCAAAACGTTTTGTACCGCCCGGCACCAGAACAGGAGATGAAATAAATGTTTTTCTATACCATGACGGTGAAGGCAGACCGATTGCAACCACACAAAAACCATTTGGGGTGTTGGGAGATATTGTGAAACTAAAAGCTGTTAGTGTTACTCCGCAGGGCGCCTTCCTCGATTGGGGTTTAATGAAGGATCTCTTTATTCCGAAATCAGGAATGATCAGTTTTATTCAGCCTATGGGCGAATACCTGGTAAAGATTGTGATGGACGAGCAAACCGGTCGTGTTGCTGCAACGGAAAAACTGGAAAGATTTTTGTCTAACGATGTATTAACTGTTAAAGAAAAAGAGGAGGTCAGCCTTTTGGTATATCGTAAAACTGAAATAGGATATGAAGTGATTATCAACAATATTCATAAAGGTATATTACACGAAAACGAAATATACCGACCTATTGAAATCGGAGACCGTTTTACTGGGTTTATTAAAAATATTCTTCCTGGAAATAAAATCGATGTTGCTGCCGGTAAACCGGGTTATCAAAGAGTGGAAGATGAAGCGGAAAAAATCCTTCGTCTCTTAAATGAGAACAACGGATATCTTCCTTATCACGACAAATCAACGCCTGAAGAAATTTATGCGTTCTTCAACATTAGTAAAAAGACATTTAAAATGACAACGGGAAATCTTTATAAACAGCATAAAATCATTTTCACAAAAACGGGAATCCAGTTAACGCCTAACGCCTAACGCGTAACGCCTTAAGCCTTGTGCTTTGCGCCTTACGCCTTATGCTTTGCGCCTTGCGCCTTGCGCCTTAAGCTTTGCGCCTTACGCCTGGTAAATATTTTGATTCAGAAAATCATTCCTGAATTTTCCTTTGGGATCGTAATGGGCTGCGAGTTTTTTAAAATCTGCGAGTTTTTCGTAACGTGATTCCAATACCTGCGGTGGAATCGTAAATAATTTACCCCAATGAGGTCTTGCGTTGAAAGGTGCCAGTTCTTTTTCAATCAGCGGCAATAATTTACTTACTTCGTCCCATTCCTGTTTCCAGGTGAAGTGTATGGTTACGGAATGTTGGTTTCTGCAGGGACTGAGCCAGAGTTCATCGGCAGCAATGGTTCTGATTTCCGAAATAAATAAATGAGGTCCTATCTGTTTCCCCAGACTTTGGATAGCAAGGATTGCTTCAACTGCATTTTGTTTTGGAATAAAATATTCTGTTTGTAATTCTTTGCCACTGCTTGGCGTGAATCCCATTTTAAAGTGAGGAAGGCGCTCATACCATGGACCAGGCCTGCCCATTTGCGGAGTACAATTCTCAGCCGAGAGTTCAATAATCGGGTGAAGATCTTTGGTGGCTGCTTTGGCACCAAAAAATTCCTCCATTCCATGATATTCTATATCCGGATTTACTTTGTCTTTTATCCAGACTTCATTGATCGAATCCGATTGCCAGTCTGTAAACAGGCTAACACTGTATCCGGCAGAAACAATTTCAATGAAATGATCTTTCAGTTGAGTTAAGGGCAGATTTATAAAAACCTGTTGACGCATCTGATAAGTTGGAACTACATCCAGTGTAATTTTTGTGATGATACCGAATACTCCAAGCCCTACTACTGCACCATTAAAAATTTCCGGGTCTTTGTCTTTGCTTAGTGTTATTACCGATCCATCGGCTATGACAATTTCCAAAGCTCTTACCGATGTTGAGAGGTTGCCATTTTTTACTCCCGAACCATGAGTGGCTGTACTGATACTACCGGCAACAGAAATATGAGGTAGCGACGCGAGATTTTGAAGAGCAAATCCTTTTTTGTCCAACCAGGGACTTAATTCTCCGTATTTTATTCCCGCTTCAACGGTTAAAGTTTTATTTGCGGCGTCCAGTGAAAGGATATTATTTAATTTGTTGGAGGAGATTAAATTGTATTTACTGTCAGCTATCGCATTAAAACAATGACGGGTACCCAACCCGCGAAGACGGTCAGTTTTTTTAACAAGGGACTGAACTTCTGATACTGTTTTTGGATAAAAAACATTGCTGGTGCTATATGTAAGATTACCAGACCAGTTTTTCAATTTATCCTGTTGAAGAATTTCCGGAACTGAAGGAATAAATGGGGCGGCCATAAGTGCAGAAGATAATTTAATGAATTTTTTTCTTTGCATAGATGGATTTTTACTTTGCAATTACTTCTTCCAGACTTCTACATGCCAGTCATTACCACTGCCTACAGAAAACGTCTTTGCAAAATCGCCCTGGTTAAGCGCAAACGATAGTTGCAGAAGACTGTTCAGATAGGCGAGAGGTTTATTTTTTTCCACCGCTCCGAAGGTCTGCTCGTAAGGCATATCTCCTGAATAAATTTTCTTCTGATCGTGAAAAATCTCCACGTGCAATATACTGCCGAAGGATATACCGAACTGATTGAAAAGTGCACCACCGATATTTGTCCAGATATTTCCGTATTGAACATCAAGTATCGAAATAGTGCCTTTTATCCTGTCTCCGTCTTTCACTGCCGATTGATAAGGAATCATTACAACTTCGCTGGGAAGTTTCATGCCAACCTGTTCAAAACTAATAACACCGGCAGCCAACCTTGCGGCTGTATAAGCGTACACATCACGTCCGTGGAAAGTATAGGACTCCTGTGAGTTCTTTCGCCGGTTTAGTACTTCATCAATTTGCCTGACTTCCTCAATACCAAGTGAAGAAGCAATAAGTGTAAGTGTTCCATTATCAGGTGTCACAATAAACTGCCCCGTTTTTGTTTTCAGCACCACGGACTTTCTGGTTGTACCTACACCGGGATCTACTACAGATACAAACACAGTTCCCGCGGGCCAGTAAGGTACCGTTTGTTCGAGCCGGTATGCTGCCTCCCAAATATTATAGGCAGGAATTTCATGAGTAAGATCAAATAATTTAAGGTCAGGTGAAACGCCCATTGCTACACCTTTCATGGCAGATACTGCTCCGTCTTTAAGACCGAAATCCGATTGAAAAACTACAATTTTATTTTGTGCATGCAGTGACGCGGAAAATAATAATATGAACAGGTAGGAATACAATAGGCCGCGCATTGGAATGATATTTTATTCAATGTACGCTAAGAATTTTGCTTATTTGTCTCTGGGATAAGAAATGTCTTCCGTCTTTTATTATGTCCGGTCAGGGGATAGAAGACCCGGTGGCCGCGGTAATATGGCCGTCAACAGGGTTTTGCAAAAACGCTACTACAGAACAATCGGCGGATTTCAGATCATCGGGAAGATCGAGATAATACATTTTTGCATTGTTTTGGTTCGGTGAAACTTTAAAATCCCTTACAATAAAAAAATGAGATAAGGTTTTGCCTTTGTTTTCTCCCCGTTGAATGAAGTCTTTCGCAAAATTTTGTACCAGCGCAACATTCAATTTCAATTTTGCATCTCCATTGGAAATTATTGATACAGGAATTTTATGATTGTCCGCCTGTGAAACTTTTATTTGAATGTTGTTATCAGGCAATTCTGCAACTGACGCGGATATGGATTCTTTTAACTGTGTTTCATTGCTCCCGACAAATTGTATTTTTCCATTTACAACAATCTGCGGAGTATAGATATTTTCGATATGAAAAATGGCCCCATATTGCTGCTGTCTGCCGGAATAAGAAGCATTTGAATATTTGTCTTTCCATCCGAGATAGTTCCAATAGTCAACGTGAAAACTTAACACGTATATATTTTTTGCCTGACCTTCCAGGCGTCCAACAGCATCGTCGGCTGGGGGACAACTCGAACAACCTTCCGAAGTGAACAATTCCACTACTGCGAAACCTTTTTCAAATGCAGGTTTATTTCTTTGTTTGTTTGCAATGTTGAAAGAAGAAAAAATACATGGTAAAGCCAGCAAACAAATTATGAGACGGACGTTATAATTTTTAAAATACATTGTCAACGAGGATTCTGACTGCAAAATTAAATTAAAAAAGCCCGTTCATTTGTCATCGTATTGACAAACAGACGGACTTTTTTTAAATACCCTAAAAGTGAACTACATGTAGAATTGTTCAGAGATAATCTTACCATCTTTAACCTGATATACACAGAGTTCCGTCATGTCCATGCGCCCACGGTCCTTTGTGGTTACGTCCATGCGCATGGTCAGAGAGAATGTATTTCCGGCAATCATGGGTTCCGAAATCTCCATCGAATGAGTTGCGGTCACCATATTATTCCATTTTTCTCCTTTCTTGATAATTGCATCCAGTCCTTTTGTTTCTTTATCAAATCCTCCACCGGCCATTGGCTCTATGCTAATTGCATCCTTTGCAAATAGCTCTTTTTGAGCGGTTTCAAATTCACCATTTTCGCAATATTTCTTTAGTTTTTTGGCTATTTCTTTTGTAGTCATAACCTTCGTTGCTGTTGTTGACATAGCTTTAATTTTAGTGATGAAACAATAGTAAATTCACTGCAAAAACTGTACTAAGCTTTTGTATTTACCCGGTTTAACATCTTCATAAAATCGCCGGTTTCTGTGGGAAATATTCCCCACGAAAATTAAGGTATCAGTAAGAGTATATGTGATATACCGCTGGCATTTATTCTTTTAGCCCGCTTTACTTCATGTAAAAAACAATACGTGTGTAAACCCGGCGAACTGAGATCAGGAAGCTGCTTCCTTTTCGGCGACTTTCTTTTCCTTCTTCGGCACTTTGGTTTTTTCTTTGTGCACAACGGTTATTTGCTCCTTCGTCAGATGCCTGCTAAGAATTTTTCCAGCTTTGCGGATTTCCTTTTCGAATTTCTTGTCGCTGATTTTTTTGTAATAGCCTTTCAGCGTTTCTGTAAGTTTAATTTCGACTTCCTTTAACAGCGTCTTCTTTAAGTCTTTTTGTGAAGGCTGTTTCGTTTTCTTTGCCATAATGATATAATAACAATTTGATAATCTAAAGGTAACCCGTTTTTCAAATTATCCATGTTAAGCTTTTGCTGAAAGTGCTGAAAATAGTGGGTTTCGGATTATTTAGAATTTACCTCACAAATCATCGAATAATGTTCGACTTCGGGAAAAGGAGAGTAAAAATGATGAAGTAATTTCTTCCGATCCAGATATGCGGAAGATTCTCTGAACCCGATCACATGATCTTCTAATTTTTGCCAATTTACAAGTAATAAATAGCGATTCGGAAACTCCAGGCATCGCTGCAACTGATGTCCGATATGTCCTTCTGCGGAAGAAATTATTTCCCGGGCAATTCCGAATGCTGCTTCAAATTCCTCTCTTTTTTCAGGAATTACATTCAAAATAGCAACTTCCAGAATCATGATCTATTATTTAAATTCATGTGCAAACATAAGCCCCGCCTGTGTTTGATAATAAATGTTGGGACACACACAATAAAATTAACAGGATTATTTCATCAATTAAGAAACTATACCGGTTTATTTCCCGTACATTGTTACCAGTCTGGTGCTTGAGAAGACCATGGAAATCTGATTATTCAACTAACCGTTCTTTTTTTATGGCCTTTATCGACGAAATCCTCCAGACGCCTTCGTATGGGTGGATGGATGCAAAGGGAGTATTTCTTAAGCCCACAACGAGACAATTATTTAAAGAAGCTTTTTCCCGAATCAACGTATTCAAATCAAGGAAGAACTGGATCGCCCTCATAAGCTGGTTCATGGCAACCTGTATGTTGCCGTTGTTGGTGATATTTCTCATTTATTTTTTAAACTGGAAAACGGCCATCGTACTGGTTGTATACGCTATGGTCATCATGAGTACCCATGGAACCATTTGGTTTCATCGATATTGTACTCATAAATCTTATCGTTTCAGTCATCCGATTTTCCGGTTGATCACCCAAAATCTGGTTATTAAAACTTTTCCGGAGGAAATTTATGTAATCTCTCATCACGTTCATCATGTTAAATCCGATGAACCGGGGGATCCCTATAATCCCATGGGTGGATTTATGTATTGCATGCTTTCAGATGTAAATCATCAGAGTATTTCAAAAGATCTCTCCCGCGAGAAATATACACGTGTTCGAAATTTTCTTGGTCATACAGGAGTCGGACTCAATTCATTTGAGCAATATCAATCCTGGGGTTCAGTGTCCAAACCATTATATGTAATTACACTTTGGATCCTGAACTGGGCTTTCTGGTATGGTGTTCTTTTTCTATTGGGTGGAAACGGACTTGCACTTGCGTGCTTCAGCGGTGCTTTTTTTTGGTTTGTTCTTGTAAGGGCTTTTAACTATACGGGTCACGGTAAAGGCCATGAGAAACACGTGGATGGTATAGACTTTGACCGCTCAAATCTTTCAATCAATCAAACAAGGCCAGGAATGCTTTCGGGTGAATGGCATAATAATCATCATCTTTTTCCGGGAAGTGCCAGAGCTGGATTTCTTCCTTATCAACTCGACCTCGCATGGATATATATTTATAGCCTCTTCAAATTGGGTATGGTTTCAAGCTATAAAGACTCAAAAAAAGAATTCTTAACAAAATACTATTCTGCTAACCCTTTGCACGGCAGGGATTCTTAATTGAATAGTTATCATATCCGTCCATTTCGTAAAACCGGCACATGGAAGCTTTACATTTTGTAATTTAGTCACACAATTCAGACATTCTTCAATTTTTGCTGTTATCAGGAATTGTGAAACCCGAATGGGACTAATCTAAGCGTAAAATAATTCGCTTAATAGACTTTATGTTAAAAAGACTCTTCCTGCTCCCGGTGTTTTTTATATGCTTCTATAATATTGGCAGTTGTCAGCGTGAGTTCCGGCAATATCCCTATCCCTTACACGTAATTTTTGATACCGATTTCGGACCAGACTATGATGATGTAGGCGCCATCACGCTGCTGCATTGTTTCGCAGACAGCGGATGGGTTCACATTCTTGCGACGATGGGAAGTTCGAAATATAATAATGCGGCCGCCGCGATTAATGTATTTAATACTTATTTCGGCAGACCAGATATTCCAATTGGCATGGTGAGTGGCAATGCCGTTGAATTAGGTGATAAACAACATTGGACCGATTCTGTTATCAGTCGCTATCCTCATAAAATAAAAAATAATCAGGATGTACCAGACGCCCTGACCTTATATAGAAAAATTCTGGCATCACAACCAGATCATTCGGTTACGATAATAACTGTTGGATTTCTTACGAACCTGGCCAATTTATTAAATTCCAAAGGAGATTCATATTCTCCGCTGAACGGATTAGAATTAGTTAAACTAAAGGTTCGCAATCTCGTCAGTATGGCGGGAAGGTTCCCTACCGGAAGGGAATTTAATCTGGATCAGGATGTAAGTTCATCCAAAAAAGTCTTGACTGACTGGCCAACAACTATTTTATTTAGCGGATTTGAAATCGGACAGAAAATAAAAACCGGACTTGACCTCATACACAATAACAAAATACAGAACAGTCCCGTAAAGGACGTGTTTGCTATTTGTATTCCATTTTCTGCTGAAGACAGCTCAGGAAGAATGAGCTGGGATGAAACCGCTGTTCTTGTGGCAATTAAGGGGTGGCAGAAATACTATACACTTCAAAAAGGGTATTGCATAATCAACTCCGATGGGAGTAACGAATGGAAAAACGACGGCAATACAAGAGCCCACCTTGTTGAAAAAGAATCACCGTTGGTGGTGAGCGAAATTATTAATCAGTTGATTATGCATCAGCCCATGAAACAAACAGCACACTAATTAGCTGCTGCTTTCTTCTTTCCTTTGAAACAAACAGCACACTAATTAGCTGCTGCTTTCTTCTTTCCTTGCGAAGGAACTTTATATCCTTTCTTACGGGCTTCCGATAAACCAATTGCAATTGCCTGTTTTCTATCTGTCACTTTTTTTCCACTGCGTCCGCTTTTAAGTTTTCCTTCTTTCATTTCATCCATCACCTTTTTCACTTTGCCCTGACTGGCTTTTGAATATCTGGCCATAGTTATTTATTTTAATTATAAACAGACTTCAATTTTTTTGCCATTCATTTTTATGATTAGCCTTAAGGTCGCTTAAGTAAAAAAGGGTAGCCTTTTCCCCAGTTTTGCCAACCCATAACTCATAATTCATAACCCATAATTATCTAACTACTTCCTGCATCTTGGGAGACAATAAATGCATGACCGTCCACGCCAGTAAATAAGCAATGGCGCAGATGCCAAAAATAATATTGTATCCTGTTCCCAGCGACCCGATGAGCTTGAAATGGTCCAGGATAATTCCAATGGCAAATGGAAAAAGAATTCCACCGACGGATCCGGCCATGCCCGCAATTCCAATCACAGAACTTAAAATACTTTTTGGGAAAATATCTGAACCAATTGTATAGATATTCGCACTCCAGGCCTGGTGTGCAGCAGCAGCCAGGCTTATCAAACATACAGCCGGCCAGATACCGCTGGTATATCTCACGAAAAATATCGGAACAACACAACACGCAAAAATGAACATGGAAGTCTTCCTGGCTTTATAAACCGGCATTCCACGTTTGATTAACCATCCTGATAGATAACCTCCGAGTATACTTCCAAAACTGGCTACTACATATACGGTTGATACGTGAATAGCTGAGCTCGTCAGATTTAAATGATAGGTAGTATTGAAATATGTCGGAATCCAGAACAGATAAAACCACCATACCGGGTCTGTTAAAAATTTCCCCAGAACTATCGTCCATGTCTGACGATAACTGAATAATTCGGGCCAGCTGATCTTTCCTCTTTTGTCAGCATCCATTTCATTCGGAGAGTCAGTATCACTTTTTATATAGTTGAGCTCATCAGTAGAGATGTTTTTCTTTTGCGATGGAATATGATATAACCACCACCAGAATATCAGCCAGATAAATCCTAACGCACCTGTCCATATAAAGGCTTGTCGCCACCCAAAAGATGAATAAATCCATGCGATAAATGGAGGTCCTATAATAGCTGCCACATTCGATCCGCTGTTGAAAATTCCGGTGGCAAGTGCCCGGTCCCTTTTTGGAAACCATTCAGCCACGGCTTTTATTGCAGCAGGAAAATTTCCTCCTTCACCCAATCCCAGGGCAGTCCGCGCAACGCCAAATCCAAAAGTGGATGAGGCCAGCGCATGAAACATGGCAGCAACGCTCCAGACAATAATCGATACCGCATAGCCCAGCCGTGTGCCTATGCGGTCAATCAATCCTCCAAATATTAGGAGCGCCATTGCATAAGCAGTGGAAAACGCTATAACAATATGACTGTAATCTTTTTCTGACCAGTTGAAATCTTTTGCAAGACTGTCTTTCAATAATCCAATTACCTGACGATCCAGGTAATTGATCGTAGTGGCAAAGAAAAGTAGTGAAACTACTACCCACCGGAATTTTCCCATTGGCTGCCGCATCGTAGAGGAAATTTAGACTAAAGAGGATCTTATTGCGGCAATTTGTATTAAAATCGCTTCAACGTTGGACCTTATTTTTTCAATTTCTTTATGTTCCATCTGATTCCTGCTAATCAGGCTGCTTCCCATTCCTACGGCAGAAACACCTGCACGGAACCAGGATTCGATATTCCCGCTTTCTACTCCACCCGTTGGCATAAATAATAAATCCGGAAACACTTCTTTGATCGAATTTATGAACACGGGACCTACTGTATTTGCGGGGAATATTTTTACGAAACCCTGTCCTGATTCCCGGGCAGCCATTAGTTCTGTTGGAGTTATACAACCGGGTATCCACAATATGTTTTTATCATTAGCCAGCCTGGCGAGTTCTTTTGAATATCCCGGACTTACCAGGAAGTCAGCTCCGCATTCAATTGCCTTCAATGCTGTTTTGGTATCCAGCACAGTTCCGAGGCCAAGAATTAAATCGGGGAATTTCCTGCTGAATGTTTTTTGCAGTGCTTTGAAATTTTTTAACGCCTGCTTTCCTCTGTTAGTATATTCAACTACCCTTATACCTGCAGAATACAAAACCTCCAATACGTCAGCACTGGTGGTTTCATCCGGATGAAAATATAGGGGAAGTACTCCCTGTTCAATAATGGCCTGAATAATCTTTTCTGTCTTAAACATATTCTTTTATTCTGGTGCGGATTGTTTCGAGTGTCTGTCCGGTCGCATCTCCTTTCTCAAAAAATTTACCAAATCCCGCAGATGTTGCAAACTGAATAATTTCAAATGGTGTTTGTTTAGAATGAAGTCCATAAATCAGTCCTGCCATAAAACAATCACCAGTACCTACTTTGTCAACAATCTCTTTGCTCTGGTATACAGACGAGTCCACACTTTGATGGGCCGAATAAAGGGAAGCGTAATATACGATCCCCTTTTCTCCCTCTTCGAACCGAAAAGTACACGCCACCATTTTCACACGCGCAAATCGTTTCAAAATTCGATTAGACGTCTGGTGCGCATGTTCAAGATAGGTAGTTTTATCATTTGGTTTTAGTAAATGAGTATCCAGTGGTATGCCCAGCAGGTCGTGAGCTGACCAAATATTTCCCATCACCACATCGCACCAGGGTAGGAGACCCGCCATTAAATCGTGCGGATTTCTATGGCCCCATAATTTCGGGCGGTGATTCAGGTCGATAGAGATCGTTATATTTTTTTTGGAAGCCGCTTGCAGGGCTTCAAGACAAACAGCCGCTACGGACTCATTTAACGCAGGACTAATCGCACTGAAATGAAACCAGGATACATCGTGCAGAACCTGATCCCAATCGATCATTCCCTTTTTTAATTCTCCAAATGACGAATGAGCCCGGTCGTAAATGACAGACTGATTCTTCAGATCGGTGCCCTGTTTGAGATAATAGCTTCCTATACGATCACCTGAGAAAAAAACGGTATCGGTGTTAATTTGTCTTTCCTTCACAATCGTCAGAATATCTCTTGAAAGATAATTCTCGGGCAGAGCTGTACAATATGAAATGGGAAGACCCCAGCCAGACAAAGCTGTAGCAACATTCAATTCTGCACCACCCAAAAAAACCGGGAGTTCATTTTTTTTCAACCACTGGCCCTCGCCGGAAGGTGAAAACCTTAACAGGAGTTCTCCGAAACACAGAATCTTCCCCATGAGGTCTTTTTTAAAAATGCTTTTACTTTTCGTTCAGGTTAAAAAAATAGAGCGCATTATAATAACATATATCCTTTATGATTTTGCCCGTCCATTCCATGTCGTTGGGCAATTCTCCCTTTTCGATTTCCTGGCCAAACAAACTACAGAGTATCCGTCGGAAATATTCATGTCTTGGATAAGAAAGAAAACTTCTTGAGTCTGTTATCATGCCAACAAACCGGCTGATAAGACCCATATTCGATAAAGCGTTCAATTGATTTGTCATTCCTTCTTTCTGATCCAGGAACCACCATGCAGATCCCCATTGAACTTTACCGGGGAAGGAACCATCGTTAAAATTACCGATCATTGTAGCCATAAGCTCGTTGTCGGCGGGATTATTATTATAGAGTATTGTTTTTGCGAGATGATTATTTTTATCAAGCGAATTCAGGAAACCGGAAACTGCCGTTGCCTGGGGAAAATCGCCGATGGAATCCCAACCTGTATCCGGACCCAGCGTGTTCAACGCGCGGCTGTTGTTGTTCCTTAACGCCCCTATATGATACTGCTGAACCCAGCCTTTTTCAAAATCCCATTCACCGAATTGTAAAAGCAATGCCGATTGAAATTTCTCTATGTCACTGACTTCCGGCTTTTTGTTGCTGATAACTTTTTGAAATATATTTTCCAATTCCAATTCAGTCCATTCAACATTATAAAATCTCTCCAATCCATGATCAGAGATCCTGCATCCGTTGGAATGGAAAAAATCGTGTCGGTTTTTCAATGCGTCCAGGAACTGACGAAAATTGCTGATAGAAATGTTTGATGATTCCTGCAGTTTCTCAAGCCATCTTTTAAATACCACCGGATCTCCGATTGTCATCGCCTGATCCGGTCGGAAAGCAGGTGCTACTTTTATATTCAATCCCGTTTTCTGAATAACCAGATGATGTTCCAATGAATCTGTAGGATCATCTGTTGTACATATAAACCCGACATTCATTTTTTTCAACAGGCCATGAACCCTGAATTCGGAAGTCTGCAATTTCTGGTTACAGTGTTCGAAAATTTCTTTTGCAGTGCCTGTGTTTAGAATTTCATGAATGCCGAAGTATCGTTGCAATTCAAGATGCGTCCAATGATACAGCGGATTGCGCAAAGTGTAGGGAACCGTTTCTGACCATTTCTGGAATTTTTCCCAATCGCTTTTATTACCTGTGATAAAGGATTCATCAATTCCATTCATGCGCATGGCCCGCCATTTATAATGATCACCCCGAAGCCATATTTCTGTCAGGGTTTCAAAACCATGATTATCTGCAATTTGTTTTGGTGGCAAATGACAATGATAGTCGATTATAGGTAGTGCAGCTGCATAATCGTGGTACAGACGCTTGGCGGAATCGGTATTCAGTAAAAAATCGTGATCAAGAAATTTCTTCATGAACTGAAATATTTATAAAGACACGCCCCTTTTCCAGGGAATGAAATCGTCCTGATTCAACAACACCGCCTTGGGTATAATTTCTCCGCTGGCAGCCCGTACACAATAAGATAAAATTTCTTCACCCATTTCTTCCAAAGTTTTTTCTCCCTCAATAATAACGCCGGTATCAATATCGATGATGTCCGGCATGCGTCGGGCCAACGCTGTATTGGACGAGATCTTTATCGTAGGGCAAACCGGATTTCCGGTAGGAGTTCCAAGTCCGGTTGTAAATAAAATGAGAGTAGCACCAGAAGCAGCCTGGCCTGTTGTGGCTTCCACGTCGTTACCTGGTGTGCATACGAGACTAAGTCCTGATTTAGTTGCAGGTTCTGTATAATCAAGTACATCCACGATAGGTGCGTTCCCTCCTTTTTTTGCAGCACCAGCAGACTTCATTGCATCTGTAATAAGTCCGTCTTTAATATTTCCCGGAGATGGATTCATATGAAATCCGGAACCTGCACGTTGGGCTGATGATTCATAATCTCTCATCAGAGTGATGAATTTTCTGGCGACGGTTTCATTCACAGAGCGATCTACCAGTTCCTGTTCAACACCACACAATTCCGGAAATTCGGCAAGCAGAACTTTGCCACCAAGAGATACGAGCAGGTCGGCACAATATCCAACAGCGGGATTTGCTGTGATTCCACTGAAGCCGTCACTGCCGCCACATTTTACACCGATGCAAAGTTTGTCCAGAGAAGCTGGCTGTCTTTGCAACTGGTCGATTTTTGACAATCCTTCGAAGGTTTTCCGAATAGCTTCCTGAATTAGTTGCTCTTCACTCCGTGATTGCTGCTGCTCAAAAATATAAATGGGTTTATCGAATCCGGCATCTAATTTTTTTATTTCATTCAGCAATTCATCAGATTGCAAATGTTGACAGCCGAGACTTAAAATCGTGATACCACCCACATTTGGATGATTAGCGTAAGATGCCAGTAATTTGCCAAGTACTGTCGAATCCTGACGTATGCCGCCGCACCCACCATCATGATTGAGGAAACGGATACCGTCCACGTTTTTAAAAACCCGCGAGCGGGCCTGAGTTGCTGCAGAAAGAGATTCAGGAGCCAGGAGTTGATTTGCATTTTGCCTGGCCTGGATAAGCTCTCTTGTAAAAGCCTTATATTTTTCCGTAACAGAATAACCCAGTTCATCCTGTAATACTTCCTTGATTACATCAAGGTTTCGATTCTCGCAAAAAACCGTCGGAATGAATAACCAGTAATTTGCCGTTCCGACTCTTCCGTCTTTACGGTGATACCCTTTAAAAAAAGCATCTCTGAATTTAGAGTTATCCGGAGGGTTCCACCGATATTGAGCATTCCTGAAGTCGTACTTGCCTGATGCATGTTCCAGATTTTCGGTCGACACACGAGAACCTGCTTCAACGGTCGTTTTTGTTTTACCTACCAATACACCATACATGATAACATCCGTTCCCGCAGGTGAGTCATTCATATAAAACTTATGCTTCACCGGGATATTTTCCTTTAACGTGTAAGTAAGGCCGTTATACTCCACCGTTTCTCCTGAATGCAGATTTTTTAAAGCAACCAGTATGGAATCTGCAGGATGTATTCTCAGAATATAACTTCTCATTTTTATGAAATTCGGAATTCCTAAACTTACCCAAATTTACGAAAGCAACCACCATAGTTTTAAAAACTATATTTGGGGTTGATCAATATCGAAATGAAACCCTGTTTGCTATCCTGGATGGGGGAATATTCGGGCGTTGAAGGGAGTTTTATAAACAGAAAATAACTTTTTATGCGAAATATCAAAATTGCCACTGCACAGTTTGAAAATAAGTCGGGCGACAAAGAATACAATTTGTCTGTTATAGACCGGTTGTCGGAAAAGGCAGCTAAGGAAGGAGCCGATGTAATCTCCTTCCATGAATGTTCTATTACTGGTTACACATATGCCAGAAGACTTTCTCTGGATCAGATGCTGGAAATTGCTGAATATATTCCCGAGGGTGAAAGTATTTACAGATTACAACAGATCGCTGAGAAAAATAAGATAACAATTCTTGCCGGTTTATTTGAGAAAGATGCACAGGGCGATATTTTTAAAGCTTACGTGTGCGTGGATAAAACAGGGCTCATTGCCAAACATCGTAAGCTACATCCCTTTGTAAATAAAAACATAAAACCGGGAGATGAATATACCGTTTTCGATCTTTTAGGTTGGAAATGCGGAATTCTTATTTGCTACGATAATAATATTATTGAAAACGTAAGAGCTACAAAATTACTGGGTGCTGATATTTTATTCATGCCGCATGTAACCATGTGTACACCGTCAACACGTCCCGGAGCGGGATTTGTGGACCCATTACTATGGAAAAATAGAGAATCAGATCCGGATTCATTAAGAAAAGAGTTTGACGGGCTCAAAGGAAGAAGCTGGCTGATGAAGTGGTTGCCTGCACGAGCTTATGACAATGCATTGTATTGTATTTTTTCTAACCCTATCGGCATGGATGACGACCAGCTAAAAAACGGGTGTTCGATGATCCTCGATCCGTATGGAGATATTCTCGCTGAATGCAGAAGTTTTTCAGATGAATATGTAGTTGTTGAATGCACACCGGATAAACTTAAGATGGCAGGTGGATATAGATATATGAAAGCCAGGAGGCCGGAACTCTATAAAGAAATTATTGGTAGAGCACATAAGGCCGAACAGAAGGTATCGTGGATGGAAAATTAATTAAATAACCTGTTTCTTAAATTGGCTCCGAACCCTTACTTTTGCAGCCCGGTGATCGAAGTTCGGGGCGTAGCGTAGCCCGGTTATCGCGCCTGGTTTGGGACCAGGAGGTCGCAAGTTCGAATCTTGCCGCCCCGACGAAAAGAAACACAAGTCCTCTTCGCTTTCAGCGGGGAGGATTTGTTGTTTTGGAGCCATGCGTT
>DATHPV010000414.1:0-2463 GCA_035483495.1 Puia sp. | reverse complement strand
TCGCAATTTTTTCGACTACTTCATAAGCTTCCGGGTGAACGGCACTTGCATCGAGCGGATTTTTTCCTTCCCGGATCCTTAAAAATCCGGCGCATTGTTCAAATGCTTTATCACCCAATCGCGGAACTTTCAGAAGTTGTTTTCTGTCGGTAAATTTTCCAATCTCGTTTCTGTGTTTAATAATATTTTCTGCCAGCGTTTCACCGATTCCACTCACATAGCTCAGGAGTTGTTTTCCTGCTGTATTCAGATTCACGCCCACGGCATTTACACAACTAACCACGGTTTGATCCAGTCTTTCTTTCAGGCGAAATTGATTTACGTCATGCTGATACTGACCCACACCAATACTTTTCGGATCTATTTTAACCAGTTCTGCCAGTGGATCCATCAGTCTTCGCCCGATACTGATGGAACCTCTTACCGTAATATCCTGATCAGGAAATTCTTCTCTCGCAACTTCCGACGCCGAATACACTGATGCACCATCTTCATTTACCAGAAAAATCGGTAGTCCCAGATTTAATTTTTTAATGAATTGTTCTGTTTCTCTTCCGGCCGTGCCATCACCGATCGCAAAAGCTTCTGAATGGAATTGTTCTGCCAGTTCGCGTATTGTTTTTTCTGCCTCCCCTATCCTGCCGGGTTCATGAATATAAATCAGTCCTGTTTTTTGCAGGTCACCCTGTTCATTCAGACAAACAACTTTACAGCCGGTCCGGTAGCCTGGATCGATGGCGAGGATTCTTTTACTGCCGAGTGGCGAGCTTAATAATAATTGGCGGAGATTCTCTGCGAAAACAGTAATTGCTTCTTCGTCAGACTTTATCTTCAATGCCATTCTGAATTCACTTTCCATACTGGGTTGAAGAAGGCGTCTCCAGCAGTCTTTAATCGCCTTTTTTATTTCTGCTGCAGAATCGCCGGAACTTTTTATAAACTGATCTTCCATGAACATCAGTGCCTCTTCTTCCGAAGGAGTTATTTCCATCCGGAGAAAGCCTTCTGTAAAACCGCGAAGAACGGCCAGCATTCTGTGCGATGGAATCGTGGAAATCTTTTCTGAATAATCGAAGTAGTCTTTGAATTTAATGGCTTCAGTTTCTTTTCCTGGAAGAATTTTACTCTCTATTCTTCCTGATCCTTCAAACAACCGGCGTATACCGGAACGAATAGATTCCTGTTCGTTCACCATTTCAGCAATGATATCTCTGGCACCCTGTAGTGCTTCTTCCGTAGATTTTATTTCTTCAGTGATAAATGTCTCCGCAGTTTGAATGAGATTCAGGGGCTTTTGTTCAAGAATCAGGAGCGCCAGGGGTTCTAGTCCTTTTTCCCGTGCAGCCTGAGCCTTTGTTTTACGCTTAGGTTTATAAGGAAGATAAATGTCTTCCAGTTCAACGAGCGTTAATGCATCATCCAGTTTCTGCTGAATGGCGTCTGTCATTTTATTTTGTTCGCGGATGGATTTCTCAATGGCGGCTTTTCTTTCTGCAAATGCCTTCATTGTTTTTGATTCATCCTGTATCTTTTGGATAACCACTTCATCAAGGGCACCTGTTTTATCTTTTCTGTATCGGGCAATAAATGGAATGGTAGAACCTTCTTCCAGGAGCGCCAAAACGGTTTCGACCTGGATGGTTCGGATCTTTAGTTTTTCAGCTATCAGTAGAGCAAACACATTCATTCCGCAAAACTAAGTCCTGACATGATAAGCATCCAATTTTAAAATTACATGTGAATAAATAAAATCAACTAAACGTATGAAAACTACATATGTTAACGATTAAATAAAATAGGTTTAATTTTAAAAATCGACCTTACAGAACATTAAAAAATTGGTTTTTCTTTTGGTGTCAATCATCTCTAACAAAAAAAATGTACAAATGAAAAAAGTAACGGGAATAGGCGGAATTTTCTTCAAAGCTAAAGACCCCAATGCAGTTAACGAATGGTATAAAACACATCTTGGGTTTGACACAACTCCCTATGGAACGAGCTTTGAATGGCGTGAGATGGATGACAGTAATAAAAAGGGACTTACCCAATGGAATCCTTTTAAAGAAAGCACAAAATACTTTGAGCCATCTACCAAAGAATTTATGATAAACTACCGGGTAGAGAATTTAGAGGCTTTGGTGGAAGAGTTAAAAAAGGAGAACGTAACGATCGTGGATAAAATTGAAGATTCCGAATATGGAAAATTTGTTCATATTCTGGATCTGGAAGGAAATAAAATTGAATTGTGGGAAGCGAAGGAGGGATGACGGATGACGGATGACGGTTTATAAAAATCTAACTACCACACTACCACACTTTTTTAGGCTTTAAGCGACAAATTCTTAATGTCTTTAACTTCTATGATTCCGTCGGGATATTCTCCGGCTACAACATGAATCATTGCCTGGCCTAGTTGTGCAAGACTGCAGACTGATGATGACCAGAATGTTTCCACAACGGGAA
>DATHPV010000413.1:0-2734 GCA_035483495.1 Puia sp. | reverse complement strand
GCCGTACAATGCAGTGTTTGAATGTTCAGTTCTTTCATGCGCATAATCAAACATTTCACCGCCTATTTGAATCCAGTCCATGGCACCATCAGGACGCGCAGTTAAACCATCCAACGATACATGCATAAATGAAACTATTTTTCCCATAACAAAAGATTTGAATGATAAAGTTCGAAATTCAGTTTTATTTACCTAGTTGTTTAAGTATTTCCTTTTTTATTTTCGCGACAACGATCACATTGGGATCTGCAATTTCAGCAATCTGGTATTCAATACCCGTGCTCATCACCTGTGTAGCTTCTCCAATGCTTAAATGATAATCTTTTTGTAACCAGGTCAGCATATCTGCACTCGCGACTTTCAGGGCGGTCTCCAGTTTATCGGCAGAGCCGATGGACATGATATAATCTGCGTCCTCAGCTCTGGGCGTAGTAAGTTGCAGATCACCATTTTTAATGAGATCTACAGTGAACTCAATATCTAAAGAAGTTTCCAGCGCATTGCCTGCAATCTCTCCTTCTCCCTGCATTGCGTGCCCGTCTCCGATGTAAAAAAAACCGCCTTCGTGAAAAACAGGAAGGTAGATAAGAGAAGACTGACAAACACTTTTAAAATCCATATTTCCGCCAAATGAACCCTGGAAAAAACTAAGGATCTCATTTTTCCCTCCTTCGGGAGCAACACCGATGCAGCCCAAAAACGGCCTCAATGGAATTTTAAAATGCTGAAGATGCTGGTAAACTTCCGCTGAGCTATCGGGCCATCCCACCTGATTTTGAATATCCAGTTTCCATTTTACCAAATGAGGTTTTTTAAATTGTTTGCTGATACTATCGGGCATACTTCTGGAAACAAAACTTTGACTTGTATAAGCATAGGGCCGGTTTAAAGAAACTTTTGTGAGCGTAATTTTTAAAACATCTCCAGGCAAAGCATTTTCAATATAAAATGGTCCTGTTAAAGGATTACCGCCTTTATTGCGCCTGACTCCATTTTTATCAAACCCAAGCGCATCAATGGTTTCCGTTCTCACCGTGTCGCCTGAACGAATCCTGAGAACATTGGGAACATTCAAAGAAAATTTATTGGAAAAAGAAACGGGAGTAAACTCTATAGGTCTGGGCTTTTCTTTATCGGTGAAAGAAGAACTGTTTTGAGCACACCCGTTCTGCAACCAGATTAGAGTAACAAGAAATATTTTCCATTTCATTCATTCCGAATATAAACTCTTTCGGATACTGTACAAAATGAACTTCTGATTTATAATTGTATGTTGCCCAGGTACAAAGTATCGGTTGCGTCTTTTCCATCTTCTGCGATAAATCCGATATAGGTCTGCACTTTCTTTCCAATCATTTTTGTAATATCTATTATGCAGCCTTCTGCACTTCTCGCTGCCAGGTTAAGACCATAAATCCAATTATTCTGTTCTTCGCTGTAAACTGCAACAAAAACCTGATCGGTTGCTTTTGCCGAACCTGTTCCGCTGTTGTTTGTCCAGGTAAATTTTAGATGTCCTTTTGACGAAGGAATCGCAACAGCAGTTGATAAATTAGTCAGATCTCCTCTTCCCAGTAACACCTTGGAATAATCCATTGCGAGTTCCGGTTGATTTAACCTGATTGCATTTTTCACATTATATGAAAATGCTTTATTGAAGCCCGTCATGCTTTCGACGAGATGACCATAAGTAATATTCAGCAATGGTTTCAGCTGATTAAGAAAATAATTCATCAGAGAAAACTTCGCATGTTGCTGTTTCTGCAGGGGCGAAAGCGGTTTTTTTCTTTTACCAGCTTTGATTCGTACGACAGCCTTGTTTTTCCACATGTAACCCACCACCGGTCCGACCTTTCCGATGACGGGTCCATTGATACCATTTAATAAGGTTCCCATTGTTAGGGTTTTAAGAGTTTTTATTTACTTTTTTCACCATGGAACAATACAAGTAGTATACCCATTCTGGATTTAAGGCAGTTTTCTACCGAAATATTTAGAGTGTTCACCGGGTTTTCGCGGAAGATGCCGGGTCCCACCTCCCGGCAACCCCCCAGCATACTCCCAGCGGGTCCCCGGCGGGTCAGATATTGACCAGAACGAATATGGGTTAAAACCAGGTTAGAATTAAGATTGCACTTACCATTAAAAGGTCTTTTGAAGAATTCTTAATCGGATAGCAATCAGCTATTTAACAAAAAATAAATAGGAAAAGGTTAAATATGTAACATCCCGGTGCAACAAACCGTCTAACTCTCTGTCTTTTCCTAAATTATGGAGAATTCATTCTATATTTTAAATCCAGAAGTATGAAATGGAACGCTATTATTACAAAATCACAATATGAGAAAGCCCTGAAGCGTAGAATAGAAATTTCACAGGGCTTACCGGGATCTGAGGAAGAAGATGAATTGGCATTACTTCATATCCTGATAAAAGACTACGAAAACCGACATATTGAAATGCCGGGGTTTGGCTTTAATAATGAATTATTTCAGGACCGCATTTTTCCGATTTGAAATGTAATTATCACCTTTCCATTAAACCAACTGGAGATTGCACAATTTCCGTATCTGCGATATTTTACTAGTTTACCTGCACTACTTCGTATGCGTCCTGTCCGTCCTGCGATACAGGTTGATAATAAGTATTATTGTAAAATAAATAAGTTTGTCCGTTGATGTCCTGCTGCGCAGCGCCGTCAGGTATTTGAGTTACCACTGCTCCAAAAGGCGCC
>DATHPV010000412.1:0-7575 GCA_035483495.1 Puia sp. | reverse complement strand
ATCAGTTTATGAATTCCAACCCCGAATGTATAGTGGTCGGTTCAGCAGCGGATTATATTGATGTATCTGGAAATTATGTATTCACGCAACTGCCACAAGTAAAAACTAATGAGGAAATACAGAGCCTTTCTTTCCAGGTTTGTCCTTTTATTCATGCCAGCGTTTTATATAGAAAAGATTTTATTGCCGCGATAGGTTACAATATCAACGCCCACAGTTTTGAGGATCACCTGCTTTGGTTGCAACTAAGAGGCAAAGGGAAAATGTATAATATGCCGGAGCCGCTTATCTGTGTGCGATTAAACCCGGGATCACTTACGATGGATGAAAGAAAGAGAACAAAGAATTTTCACTCTATAAAAATAAGGGCTTTAAAAATAAAGCATATAGGATCTGATGATGGAGATAAACTCCTTTCGATTATCAACCGTCAAAATAATTCTAAAAATAAAATCGGCGCTTATTATAGCCTGCTTGCGAAAAAATTTCTTTGGAATAACTACAATCCTGATAAAGCCAGGTACAACATGAAAAAAGCATTAAGATTGAACTCGTTCGATATAAAAGACTACATGCTGTGGATTATTTCGTATCTGCCTAAAAATATGATCAACAACCTTTATTCAATATTTATTTCATCAAAATGATCAGAGTTGCTATCATAACGAGATCTACTTTGTACACCGTGGTGGGAGGTGATACTATTCAGGTATTGCAGACATCGCGATTGATGAGCAATTATGGAATAGCCGCTGAAGTGAAACTCACTAATGAAGCCATAAACTATGGCAACTACGATTTGTTACATTTCTTCAATATAACACGTCCGGCAGATATATTATATCACATCAGAAAAGCCATGATTCCATTTGTGGTTTCTACCATACTGGTAAATTATAGTGAGTATGACAAGTTCTACAGGAAAGGACTTCCCGGTATGCTTTTCAGATATTTATCCTCCGATGCAATCGAATATTTTAAAGCCATTTCCCGATGGATTTTAAGAAAAGATAAAATTATGAGTCTGGCTTATGCTTTTAAGGGGCAAAAGAACTCAATCAATGAAATAATACAAAAAGCAAGACTGTTATTGCCAAATTCAATGTCTGAATATATCCGGCTAAATAAAGAATATGGCTGTGGTTCCAACTTTATGATAATTCCAAATGCTGTAGATGGCGATCTGTTCCGATTTGATGAAAACGTAAAAAAAGATGTGAGACTGGTAATTTGTGTAGCGAGAATTGAAGGCAGAAAAAATCAGGCCAATCTTATAAAGGCACTTAATAATACCAGGTATCAGGTACTTATTATAGGCGCACCAGCTCCTAACCAGCATTCATATTATCAGGAGTGCCGTGAACTGGCGGCATCCAACATACAATTTATTGAGCATGCGACACAGGAAGAGCTTGTGGGTTACTATCAAAGGGCGAAAGTACATGTATTGCCAAGCTGGTTTGAAACAACCGGTCTCAGCTCACTCGAAGCTGCGGCGATGGGATGCAATATAGTCATCACGGATAAGGGCGACACTAAAGAATATTTTGGAAGCCACGCGATTTATTGTTTACCATCTTCGCCTGCGAGTATTTATGCCTCCGTTGAAAGAGCAAGTTCGTTACCATGTGATAAAATTCTTCAATCAAAAATAGCTATGCATTATACGTGGCAACGTGCAAGTTTATATACAGCGCAGGGTTATAAAAATATAATTCATAAATGATGCAGCTTAAAATTGCGATACTGGGAACCAGGGGAGTACCTAACAATTACGGCGGTTTTGAACATATTGCGGGTTATCTCTCAAGAGGTCTGGCAGAAAGAGGTCACGATGTCACTGTTTATAATTCAAACCGGCATCCATATCAGGCAAATGAATGGTATGGTGTTCATATCGTTCATTGTTTCGATCCCGAATATCTTATTGGAGTGCCCGGGCAATTTATTTACGATTTGAATTGCATCCTTGATACGCGAAAAAATAATTTTGATATAATTCTAATGCTTGGTTATACAAGTAGTTCAGTTTGGGGCAGCTTATACCCGACAAAATCAATTGTAATTACAAATATGGACGGAATAGAATGGCGAAGAGCTAAATATTCAAAACCCGTAAGGAGTTTTTTGAAATTCGCTGAAAGACTGGCAGTAAAGGCAAGCAGGTTTCATGTGGCGGATTCTGTTGTGATAAAAGAATACCTTGATAGTAAATATAAAATTAACAGCAAATATATAGCCTACGGCGCGGATCTACACCCCATTAGCAATGAAGAACATCTGGAGGAATATGGATTGATTAAAAATCAATATTTCCTGCTCATGGCAAGACTGGAGCCCGAAAATAATATAGAAATGATATTGGACGGGTTTTGCCAAACAGAGTCAAATTTGAAATTTATAGTGATTGGCAATACCGCAAATGGTTATGGCAAATATCTCGTCAGAAGATACAAACAGGACAGGCGAATTATTTTCCTGGGAGCTATTTTCGATGAAGCAAAAGTCCAAAGTATCACCGCCTTCTGTAAACTGTATTTTCACGGACATAGCGTAGGAGGCACTAACCCTTCTCTCCTGGATGCAATGGCCGCGAGAGCGCCTCTTGCCATACATGATAATGCTTTTAATAGCTCAATTATCAAAGGTAATGCAATGTATTTCTCAAACGCAATAGACGTCAGCAATCTTATCAATGGAAATGAGTTTATCAAAAAAGAATTTCTGAATAATAATTATTCAACAATTGTGAATGAATTCACCTGGGATCAGATTGTTGATCAATATGAAAACTATTTTGTAACGTGTTATCTGGCAAACCGCAAGTTTTATCCGCTCGGTCATGAAGAAAGTATTCTATATAAAAGATAGTATCGAGAATAGAATTAGTTACTATCATCTGCTGTTTTTCCTGGTGGCTCTGCCATTTGACAGGTTATATAGTACGCTGATACTTATCAGCTTTATTCTACACTCTGCTATTTATTTCGATTTAAAAAGAATAGGAAAAGTTGACAAAGTTACATTCATTCCCCAACTGGTTTTTTTTGTGACAATGATTTCAGCCATCTATTCCCCATCCTCTTCAAAAAGTCTGGCTGTTCTTGGCAACCAGATGGCGATACTTATTTTTCCTCTTTTGTTTACACTAACAACACTTGATCTGGCTAAATATAGGTCCTGGTTAATGGAAGGTCTCACAATGTCATGTACACTAACTATTGTCTATTTATATTTTGACGCATTTCATACGATTTTCTACTATAAACTTCCAGTATGGAAACTATTTTCCCTTGCATTTGTAAATCAAAATTTCTCAGAGCCATTGGATATGCATCCAACATATTTGTCAATGTTGATCGTGCTTTCAATCGTTTATTCGTTGTCCAAAATCATGCAAAAATCTGGCAAAAATGTCTATTATCTCGGCAGTTGTTTCATACTATTTGCGGGCTTGATCCAATTGGGTTCAAAATCTGCACTTCTTTCGTTAATGATCATAATAATATTCGGCATCCCCTGGTTTCTAATTAACCAGAAATATCGACTCAGATTTTTACTTTACTCCCTATTTGTTTCTGTTTTATTGATATCGGGTATCTTTTCACTGCAGGGATTTCGGAACAGGTTTATTGTCACATTGCAGAACGATCTCACTAATTCCAAGGGAGCAGTCAGCATGAACGGTCGTCTTGATAGATGGAAAGTGGCAGCAGACCTGATAAAAAAATCGCCCTTTCTTGGTACTGGGAGTGGTTCCGAAATTCCACTGCTCAGGGAATCATATTTTGAGAGGAAAATGTACGGGCCCTATATTTTTTCTCTGAATGCACATAATCAATATCTAAGTTTTCTAATAACATCAGGAGTTGTGGGTCTGCTTATATATCTCGGCACATTGGGTTGGGGATTGCGACATTCTATCAGAAATAAAGATGTTTTACTATTCAGCTTTATCGTACTGACTATAATTGTTTCGTTTTCGGAAGATCTGCTGGACGTAAACAAGGGCATTTTTTTTTACGCCTTTTTCTATTCATTTTTTATCCGGTCTGAAAGTATTTTGAACTCATAAATTTTAGATGCTGAATTGCAACCTATTTTTCAAACCGGCGTTTTATATTTTATGGTTTCATTTTTTTGAACAACAGGCAAATGAAATATCTGCGAATTGATAAGGACATATTGGCAACGCTTACATATTTTAATATGTTTGATTACCCGTTAAAAAAACGTGAAATCTTCAGCTTTCTGTGTCACAGTGATGATTACACCGAATTTGACCGGACGCTCGAAAATCTGGTAAATGATTCAATAGTTTTTAGAATCGGAGAGTTTTATTGTCTTCAGAATAATCAAGCTATTGCGGAAAGAAGGGTTGTTGGTAATGCTAAAGCAATACAAATGCTCACTAAAGCAGAAAAAGTAGCGGGTGTCATTTCGGCATTCCCTTATGTAAAAGGAGTAGCCGTTTCAGGATCGCTTTCAAAATATTTTGCTGATGAAAATGCCGACATTGATTTTTTTATCATAACCACTGCAAACAGATTGTGGATTTGCAGAACACTACTTCACCTCTTCAAAAAATTGACCTTTTTGCTGAAAATGCAGGATTTTTTCTGCATGAATTACTTTATAGACGAAGCCGAATGCTGTATTGTTGAGAAAAACTTCTATACAGCCATGGAGATAGTTACCATACTACCACTTCGCGGAAAGAAAATATTTGATGATTTTTATCAGGTAAACAATTGGACCCGGATATTTTTCCCCAACAAACACCCCGACACTTTTTCAACAAAAAGAACCGGAAGCGCCTGGCTAAGGCTCATGACGGAAAAACTTTTCAACAGCCGGACTGGCTGCATGGTAGATGACTTTTTAATGAAGCTGACTTCAAAACGATGGGCCGCGAAAACAAGAAAGAATAAGAGAAATAGTAAAGGATATTTAATGAGTATGTGTACGGATAAACACTTCTCAAAACCCAATCCGGACCATTTTCAAAAAACGTTGCTTCATAAATATGAATGTAGTCTGGCAGATATATATAAGCGACTGGAGCGCTCCAGATCTTACTAAACATCACTTTCGCCTTAAAGAAATAATATAGTAGTCCCCAATATTTCTCCAGGGCCATTTGGTTTTAAGTCTGTTTTCAACTCTGCACAAGAATGAATATAATTTTGGATGTTTTACAGGGAATTTTTCGATATAAGATGGAGGAACGAACGTGCATAGTCCTTCAATCTCAGTTGTTTCAAATTTGCCTTTCAGATTCCGCACAACATAATCCGGCGAATAATACCAGCATGTAAACGATGCGCCATCGATATTTGCCCTCCTTCCACCTGCGCTAAACAGGCGCCTCGTTGCAGTTTTGAATTTCCCTTTAAATAATAATAAACTTTCCCACATACAAAATGCAGGAAGTATAACCAGCACTACAATGCCTCCAGGGTTTAAAAGATTCCCGAAGGAAGATAGCACAACATCTAAATCGCCCGTGCAGTTAAGACCGGCAAAATTTGAAAATATACAATCGAAAGGACCTTTGTTTTTCAGATTATCCAGTTGTGTATACGAGCAAAGTTCACTTGTAACGGAATCAGCTAACCGGTGTGAGAGAACTTTCTCTTCGAGTTTCTCCAGCATCCCGGAAGAAATATCGGTAGCGTGTACTGAATGACCCAGTTTTGCAAGAAATATAGCATCTTCACCTGTGCCGGCGTTTAGTTCGAGTATTTTACTTTCAGCCTTTAAATATTTCAGAAGATGTTCCCTTACCCTGCTGCGTTTATAATTAATAACAATGTCGTCTGAATAGATCTGGTCAAAAATTAAAGACTGTCCGTTGAATGCGATTGCAACCCGCTGTTCGATATGATTCGTTGAATGATTATGCATTTACTGGCTTTTCTAACCTCCTGAGTTTTTGCTTATCAATGTAAGCAGCAGGTAAATAGTATAGAGCTGATAGTGCTCTTTTTATGCCGGCCGAATTTATTCCGGAAGGATGAAAAAGCATTTTCTTTATTTTCTCAAACGCGAGATGTTTTCTGTAGCTCTTGTGTACATATCGATGCAGTCTTTTATAGAAAGCTGGCGGGTACGTATTGTTAAACATTAGTGCCAATTCATCTGAATCATTCCAATTCGTCTTATTAACCAGTTGACTTTTTACTTTTTCGAAAAATACAGTTCCTGGTAAAGGATAAGAGACAGAAATCCCGATCTCGTATGGAAGTAACTGATTGATCATCGTAATGGTTTTTTCAATATCACTTTTCGTTTCGGTGAGATATCCAAATTGAATAAAAAAAGAAGGTTTGATTCCTACTTTTTTTAATAAATGAGTAGCATTGTATATCTGTTCTACTGTTGTCCCCTTGTCCATCAAATCCAGAATACGCTGTGAGCCACTTTCCGCCCCCATCCAGATATTGTCACACCCCGCCCTCGCGAGATCACGAATATTATTTTCCTGTAAAAGTAAGTCTACTCTTCCCTGCATCTTAAACTTAAATTCCAGGTTCTCCTTCTCAACCAAATCTGCAAATTCACGAACCCATCCTGGCTTGAGTCCGAAAATATCGTCACAAAACCAAATATGATCAAATCCAAATTTATGCTTTAGCATTTTTAACTCATCAACAACATTTTGAGGGCTCCTTGAATTGTACCGGTTTCCATAAATCGGTTTGGCACACCAGTTACACTTAAAAGGGCAGCCTCTGGTTGTGCCCATATTCATTGAAAAATAACCGGCATGAGACAACCACATTTCACGATAAGGTTCAAGATTGATCAGGTCCCAGGCTGGAAAAGGAAGCATATCCAGCGAATGCATTACAGGCCTTCGTTTTGTTTTTATAATCTCATTGTTATGTTTGAACGCTAACCCTTCAATCGCAAATGGATCGCCGGTGTTTTCTGATAAATGGTCAGTCAGTTCAATAAGAGTCAATTCAGCCTCACCCAGCATAATAAAATCAGCACCTGCATTTAGATACATCTCAAAACGATCCGTTGAATCTGAACTGGAAACAAGTATTTTACATCCCCTTTCTTTTGCAAACCGAATCATCTTAAATGCGGCTTCCCGCATATTCTGCAGGCACATTTTTGTCAGATAATTGAAGCCATCATCATAAATAACAAAAATATCAGGGCGCTCCTGTTCAATTACAGAAATTATAGCGTCTGGCTCCCTGGCAAACATGGTATCAAAAAAAGACACCTGGTAATTGTGTTTTTGCAAATAGGAAACTGCGTAAAGAGTTCCGAGTGGAGCATATGGTTTGCCGGTTGACCATTGCTTATGATCAAATCGCAGAAAATAAGAGTGAGTGACCAATATCTTTTTCATTTCCGAATTGAACTTATGAAATCAACATTATTTATAACTGGTATTATTAAGTCTAAATACATTATAGTTGTAAATGCTTGTATCCAACGAATAATCAGATTGTACGAGATCACTGATAAAATGCCTTACATCCTTGTCTACGACAATCGGATAACTTTCAAATAGCGGAATCACCACTATGGCCGGCTTGTTCATCAGAAGATCTG
>DATHPV010000411.1:0-4839 GCA_035483495.1 Puia sp. | reverse complement strand
GGTTTGTGACCCAAATCGAAGCAGATGAAGCACCAAGGGGCTTGAACGAGGATGTTATAAGATTCATATCTGCTAAAAAGAAAGAGCCATTATGGATGTTGGAATGGAGATTAAAAGCCTACAGGCACTGGCTTACCATGAAATCCCCCAACTGGGCAAATATCAAATATCCGCCAATAGATTATCAGAATATCATTTATTATTCTGCGCCAAAACAGAAAATCAATCCCAAAAACCTGGATGAGATCGATCCTGAACTGATAAGGACTTTCGAAAAACTGGGCATTTCGCTGGAGGAACAAAAAAGACTCACCGGTGTAGCCGTCGACGCAGTGATTGACAGCGTCTCCATTGGAACATCTTTTAAAAGTCAGCTGGCCGAACTCGGTATCATATTTTGTTCCATGAGTGAGGCAATAAAGGAGCATCCTGAATTAATCCGCGAACATCTGGGATCTGTTGTGCCTATTACAGACAACTATTTTTCTGCTCTGAACGCAGCTGTTTTTAGTGACGGCTCTTTCTGCTATATTCCAAAAGGTGTTCGTTGTCCTATGGAGCTTTCAACCTATTTCAGAATTAATGCTGAAAATACCGGACAGTTCGAAAGGACGCTCATCGTAGCCGAAGCGGGAAGTTATGTGAGTTACCTGGAAGGATGTACAGCGCCAATGCGTGATGAAAATCAGTTACATGCTGCTGTTGTTGAACTGGTGGCACTGGAAAATGCAGAGATAAAATATTCAACCGTTCAAAACTGGTACCCAGGCGACAAACAAGGTCGCGGAGGAGTATACAATTTTGTGACTAAAAGAGGAATTTGCAAAGGCAATCATTCGAAAATATCCTGGACACAAGTGGAAACCGGATCAGCCATCACCTGGAAGTATCCCAGTGTTATTTTAAAGGGTGACTTTTCAACAGGAGAATTTTATTCAGTTGCAGTCACAAATAATTACCAGCAGGCAGATACGGGAACGAAAATGATGCACCTCGGAAAAAATACACGAAGCCGCATCGTATCCAAAGGTATATCTGCCGGATTCAGTAATAACAGTTACAGAGGTCTTGTACACGTGAGCAAAAACGCTTCGAATTCGAGGAATTTTTCTCAGTGCGATTCTTTGTTATTGGGCGATAAATGCGGCGCTCACACTTTTCCATATATCGAGGTGAGAAATAATACAGCTGTTGTGGAACACGAAGCAACAACATCAAAAATTGGTGAAGATCAGATCTTCTATTGCAACCAGCGCGGAATTGATACAGAAACAGCAGTCGCACTCATCATCAACGGATTCGCCAAAGAAGTGATGAACCAGCTTCCAATGGAGTTCGCAGTTGAAGCACAAAAGCTGCTGGCGATCAGTCTCGAGGGAAGTGTTGGGTAAGCAAGTAGAAGAGTGTGAGAGTGTGAGAGTATGAGAGTGAAATACATTTAAAAACGGTCAACCTCGCACGTGTGGGGCCAACGGTCAACGAACAAATCAGAGAACCAAAAATTATAAAGTAGAAATATGTTGACGATTCAGAATTTGCATGCTGGCATTGAAGGGAAAAAAATATTAAACGGAATCAATCTGGATATCAGACCTGGTGAAGTACATGCCATTATGGGGCCCAATGGATCAGGTAAGAGTACGCTGGCTTCTGTCCTTGCAGGACGTAGTGATTATGAAGTTCTCGATGGTTCTGTTGAATTCCTCGGTAAAGATCTTCTTGAACTATCACCGGAACACCGGGCGGCCGAAGGATTATTTCTTGCTTTTCAGTATCCGGTAGAAATTCCCGGACTAAATACTGTAAACTTTATTAAAACGGCGGTTAATGAAGTACGCAAATATCGGGGAGAAGCGCCTCTTGATGCGGTGACTTTTCTTAAAAGAATGAAAGAGAAAATGGCGCTCGTCAATATTGAACAGTCCCTTTTGAGTCGTTCTCTTAATGAGGGCTTTTCGGGCGGAGAGAAAAAACGAAATGAAATATTCCAGATGGCGATGCTCGAACCCCGTTTTGCAATTCTTGATGAAACTGATTCAGGACTCGATATTGACGCCATAAGAATCGTTTCCAATGGCGTAAATAAATTACGAAATAAAGACAATGCTGTATTGGTAGTTACACACTATCAACGCTTACTCGATTACATCGTCCCTGATTTCGTACACGTTTTATATAATGGAAGAATTGTGAAATCGGGAACGAAGGAACTGGCCCTGGAGCTGGAAGAAAGAGGATATGATTTTATAAAAAATGAAAATACTGTAGAAGCTGCATAATGGCAGTTATCAATTAGCCATCATGAACACGATCGCATATTTTAAAGAAAGATTTGACCAGCTTCAGCCAAATGATGATTATGACAATCTGGACAAATTGCGTGAAAAAGCATTTCAGGCTTTTTCAGACAGAGGAATTCCCGGTTCGAAACATGAAGAATGGAAATATACCCGGATAGCAGGGTTATTCAACAAAGAGTTTCAACTTCCGGTTGATCCACTTACTATTTCCATAACGTCGGAAGATCTTAAGACAATTCGTCTTCCAGGTCACGACAAGGCAAATGAAATGGTTTTTGTAAATGGTTTTTACTCCTTTTCACTTTCAAAAATTCGTTCTAACGGCATACAGGTAATCGCCCTGGAAGAAGCATCCAAAAGTGATTATTGTGACCTGGTCTCAAAATGGCTTGGTGACAGCGGACAATATCAGAAAGATGGGATAAATGCATTGAATACCGCATTTGTACATGGCGGCGTGTTCGTTCATGTTGAAAAAGGCCAGCATTTGGAACATCCTGTTTACATATATCACATCACAGACGCCCGTTCCGTAAACATTTTTTCACAGCCGCGCAGCCTGATGATTGTTGACGAAATGGCCCAGGTTCAGATTGTCGAGAATTATGCCACACTGGGATCAAACGAAAGTTTTACAAACCAGGTAATGGAGATCATTGTTGAAACCGATGCAAGATTGGAATATTATAAAATTCAAAACGACGGATCCAATACTAACCAGGTCAGCACTACACATATCAGGCAGATAGGAAAGAGTTTTACTCACGCCGTTACCATTTCACTAAACGGCGGATTGGTTAGGAATAATATGAATGTAATACTGGATGCAAAGAATTGCGAAGCACATTTGTACGGACTGTATTTTCAGTCGGGCCACAGTCATATCGATAATCATACAATCGTCGATAACATCAAACCGAATTGCCTGAGTAACGAATTATATAAAGGAATTCTGAACGACCATGCAACAGGTGTTTTCAATGGGAAAATATTCGTAAGGCAGGCGGCGCAAAAAACCAACGCATATCAAAGTAACAAGAATATTCTTCTGTCCGACACAAGCAGCGTGAATACGAAACCTCAACTGGAAATTTTCGCCGATGACGTAAAGTGTACTCATGGCTGTACTGTAGGAAGACTGAACGAAGAAGGGTTATTTTATTTACAATCCCGGGGTATTCCTGAAAAAATTGCCCGCAATCTCTTACTCGGTGCATATGCCTCCGATATTTTAGATCAGGTGAAACCTGAACCCCTTCGGGGATGGGTTGAAAAATTGATTATTAATAGACTGGAAAGCGATTTGTCATGAGTGTCTCTCTTACCATACCAAAGACGTTGGACATAACTGCAATACGTCAGGAGTTTCCGGTCTTAAACCGGAAAGTAAAAGGAAGACCGCTGATTTATCTTGACAACGCCGCAACTACTCAGAAGCCGCAGGTTGTTATTGATGCGCTTACTTACTACTATAATCATTTAAACGCAAATATCCACCGGGGTATTCACACCCTGGCAGAAGAAGCAACCGCAGCATTTGAGGAAACGCGTGATACAGTGAAAGAATTCATAGGTGCTGGTTCCCGGGAGGAAATTATTTTCACAAAGGGCACTACAGAGGGAATCAATCTCGTCGCTTATTCATGGGGAAGAAAAAATATCAGGGAAGGTGATGAAATTATCATCAGCAATATGGAACATCATTCCAATATTGTACCATGGCAACTCTTGTGTGAAGAGAAAGGCGCCATTCTGAAAGTAATTCCAATAAATGATGCTGGAGAATTGGAGATGGATGAATATGAGAAATTGTTGTCTTCAAAAACCAAACTCGTTTCGATTGTACATGTCTCCAATGCACTTGGAACTATAAATCCGGTTAAACATATGATTGCTCTTGCCCATGCAGCGGGTGCAGTTTTTATGGTAGACGGAGCACAGTCCACCGTGCATCTTGATATTGACGTAACAGATATGGATTGTGATTTTTTTGCTTTCTCGGCACACAAACTATACGGGCCAACCGGAGTGGGTGTGCTTTACGGCAAGAAAGCAATATTGGAAGCCATGCCTCCTTTTCAGGGAGGCGGTGAAATGATAAAAGAAGTGACACTTACGAAGACTGTGTTTAATGATCTTCCTTATAAATTTGAAGCAGGCACTCCGAATGTAGCAGATGTTATAGCATTTAAATCAGCCATTCAGTTTATAAAATTTTATGGAAAAGAAAAAATCAGAAAGCACGAAAATGAACTCCTCGACTATTCACAGGAAGAACTGGAGAGAATTCCTGGTCTTCGTATTGTAGGTACAGCAAAAGAAAAAGTAAGTGTTATTTCGTTTGTCGTTGAAGGCGCCCATCCGCAGGATATTGGTATTCTGTTGGACAATCGGGGAATTGCTGTGAGAACCGGCCACCATTGCGCACAACCATTAATGGACAGATTTTGTATACCTGGTACGACACGTGCTTCTTTTGCATTATATAATTCAGCTTTTGAAATTGACGAACTGGTAAATGCATTGAAGAACGCGGTAA
>DATHPV010000410.1:0-11568 GCA_035483495.1 Puia sp. | reverse complement strand
GACAGTAACGACCACGAGCAGAAAGAATTTCCTCATTCCTTACTTAATAAAGGGGACATGTTTCGTGTGCATACATTAAAATATTATACTTTGTCCGTACAAAGTATAAACTCATATCCAGACAATTCAACAGATATTCCTGCGTGCGACCTTTCACCGCCTCCATTACGTGAATTTTAAATAAAAATACTGTTTTAGATTTTATCAATTTTTTCCAACTAAATTACAAATACCGGTCTGGTCCGGCGTTTTTACTCGCGTTCATCCAGGCCTTTTAACCATTAAAACTTAGAATATGACCAGGAACAAACCAACACAATCAGACAACAGACGTGCTTTTTTAGGTAAGGTCACCGGAGCTGCCGCCCTGATGGGCGTTGCTTCCCTGATAAATCCAGCTAAGGCAAACGATGGTATAGACCGTCCCTTTGTTAATGCGGAAGATCCCGATGAATGGTTCAAGGGTATCAAAGGCAAACACCGTTTGGTTTTCGATTGTACCGAACCCAAAGAGATTTTCCCTTTTGCATGGCCCAAAATATATATGATGACCAATGAGGCAACGGGAGCGTCGGAAAAGGATTGCACGGCAGTTGTCGTATTACGTCATTCAGCGTTTGCATATGCCCTTCAGGATAGTTTGTGGGCGAAGTATAAATTAGGAGAAATGCAAAAAGTGAACGATCCTGAAACAAAAGCCCCTGCGGTGAGAAATCCGTTCTGGAAGCCAAAACCAGACGATTTTTCTGCACCAGGATTAGGAAACGTTACGCTGGGTATCCCTGAACTCCAGTCAATGGGAATTATGTTTTGCGTTTGCAATATGGCCCTTACGGTTTATAGTGCAGTTATTGCCGGTAATACAAAACAGGACGCTGCTGCTGTTCTAAAGGAAATGCAGGATGGATTAATTCCGGGAATACCTCATATGCCATCCGGAGTCTACGCCGTTGGGCGCGCACAGGAACACGGATGTGGATATTGTTATGTATAAGAACCGGATCTTAAAAACGAATTAACAGCATCTAATGAGGCGAAAGTGGCTGGGAATCTTTATTATTTTACTGGCGGGTGGAATGGTGATCTGGATTTGGAACAGGGAAGAAAAACCAAATCCTGTCAGTAAACACTTGTCTGCCATCCTGCCGCCTGTAAAAGAACTTTTATGGTCAGCTCCCGATTCTATTGACATACCTCATGACGATTCGGGAGATCTGATCAGGTATGGGAGAAAACTGATCAGTAAAACATCCTCGTATCTTGGACCCGCTGGTTCTGTTGGTCATTATACCAACGGCATGAATTGCCAAAACTGTCATTTGAATGCCGGCACTGTGGCCTGGGCTGGAAATTTTGGAAGTGTTTCTTCCTTGTATCCCAGGTTTAGTGATCGAAGAGGTTCAACCGAAACAATCAACCAGCGAATTACGGATTGCTTTGAAAGAAGCATGAACGGCAAAGCTCCGGACAGCAACAGCAGGGAAATGAGAGCTATGAATGCTTATATCCGATGGGTAGGAAAGGATGTAACAAAAGGAAAGAAACCACGGGGTACTGGTTTGGAACAACTGTCATTTATTGAAAGATCGGCTGATCCTCAGAAAGGAAAACTGGTATATGTACAAAAATGCCAGTTATGCCATGGTGAGAACGGTAATGGAAAAACAGATAGTGCTGGCGGTTATCTCTATCCGCCATTATGGGGTGTTCATAGTTACAACACGGCTGCAGGACTATACCGTTTGACGAAGTTTGCAGGTTTTATTAAAGACAATATGCCTTATGGAAGCAGTTACATCAATGAGCATCTGAGTAATGAAGAAGCCTGGGATTTGGCCGCTTTTGTAAACAGCCAACCACGACCTGTAAAAAAATTCAAAAAGGACTGGCCCAATATATTATTGAAACCCGTAGACCTTCCGGATGGCCCTTTCCCCGATTCCTTCCCAGTCTCGCAACATAAATACGGACCCTATGCACCTATCGTTAAGTATAAAAAAGATATAGCGGCCAACTCTAAAAAGTAGTCGGTTTTAAATCCGGGAGTTTGTATTCAGCAGCTATTTTTTCATACTCGTCTGTCTGATACTGGATTAGTTTTGGATTTTTCTCTGCCCGAATCCACTGAAGCAATTTCAAAATATTTTTTTCTTCCATAGCAGTACAGCCTTCTGTTCCCTCGTTCTCATTACCCCAGATATGAATAAATATACAGGAGCCATTCCCTTTCACCGCTGGTTGAAAATTATATTGAACAAAAATCCCCCATTTGTAATAAATGTTCTTCAAATGCATTAATTCACGGCTATGCCAGTCCCGTAAAACGGAATTTGAGTCAATCAGCTGATTGTAATAAAGCGATCCCGCATCATCCACGCAAATTAAGGTATCCGTAGCCTGCAGATAGCGCATATGTATCCACGTTGCATCTTTTTTATCCGCATAACCAAATGCCGGACCAAGATCAAAAATGCCTGAGGGTGCTTTCAAATCGCCTTCTGATTTATGAGGCGTCATTCCCTTCTCTCCAACTACAACCGGAAATGAAAATTCAGTAACCCATTTACCATCCTTTTTTTCAACACAATAAAGTTTGGCGCGAATACTATCCCGGTTATCGGTCAAAACGATTATCAGTTGTCCGGATTTCAAACTGTCTCCCGGAGAAAGTGGATATGGACTTGCTGAATACAATTTCACAGAACTCATCAATCCCATACAAAAAAGCAAAAGCGCTGTAACCGATTGTTTCATCTCTTCAATGCTATTCAAAAACTTCAGTTGGAAAAAGATTTCAATCAAAAACTTAGTAAATCAAATCCATTCTTTTTGCATATTACCGAAATATTTTAAACTTGGGAGAATGCATTTTTCAGAACTGCCTGGATCAAATATGTACTAAAAGCTGCAACTTAGCAATTTGAAAATCTGCTTGTGGATCGGATACTATATACAACGCCACGATTGAAAATAAGAAACCTTGCAGAATCTGACCTGGAGGCATTTCACGAATACCGCTCAAATCCGGATGTAACACGATACCAGGGTTTTGATACTTTCAGTTTGAAACGGTCAAAAGAATTCATCGACGATCAAAAAAATAAACTTCGTATTGTACCAGGCGAATGGATCCAGTATGGAATTGAAAATACCAGCAGCCGACAGCTTATCGGAGATTGCGCTATTTATCTACACATGTCAGACTCCAGGATTGCTGAAACGGGTATAACGATTTCTCATTTACACCAAAGAATGGGATATGCAAAAGAAACCATGTTGGGTATGATGAATTATTTATTTCTTGAAAAGGGGATTCATCGAATGGTAGAAATTGTTGACGTGGAAAACCAGGCTTCCATAGCCATGTTGAAAAGTCTTTCCTTCCGGCTGGAAGGCCAATTTATGGAGAGCACTTTTTTAAAGGGCAGATGGACAAGTGAATTTGTATTCGCTATGCTTAAAAAAGAATGGAAATCCCGGGTTTTTCCAAAATCTTAGTTAACCGGCAACCGCCAATCTCACTATTTACTGCTATTTGATACTAAACAAACCGGCTAAATCGTTTTAAAAGGTCCAATTCAGGTCCCTTAAAACAGCCAATCCATGAAAAATCCTATTGTATTTATATGCATAATACTGGTATGTTATTCCTGCAGTTCAACCAGTTTAATGTCACTTAATGTTCCTAAACCCGCGCCGGTATCCATTCCTCCCAATATTAAAACCGTTGCGATTGTCAATAGAACACGGGCTTCCAATGAAACACAAACACTGGATGCCATCCATAAAGCTGTTTCACTGGAAACAAACGATCTGCAGGCTGCAGGAGCTCAGGCAAGCATACAGGGTCTTTCAGATGAACTCATGAAAAATACCCGCTTTACACAAGTTAAACCCCTGAATGGTTTAGATCTCAGGTCTTATGGAGCAGGGGTGTTTCCCACCGCATTACTATGGGATTCAGTAGAAAGAATATGTAAGGAAAGTAACACAGATGCTTTATTCTCCCTGGAATTATTCGACACTGAATCTAAATTGAATTATGCAGCCAATCCCACGAATCTAAATCTTGTTGGAGTCAATGTTGCTGCGATACAACACCTGGTGAGTATGTCAACAAATGTAAAAACAGGCTGGAGAATTTATGATCCTTCCACCAGAACCATTCTCGATGAATATATCCTGGGGCGCGATCTTTCATCATCGGGCTCCGGAATAAATCCTGCAGTTGCCGCATCGGCCCTGATCGGTCGCAAGGAAGCCGTTAAAGAAGTAGGTATTCAGGCGGGACAGGCATATGCTGCCAGAATTCTGCCATATTGGATCCGCGTTTCCAGAGACTATTTTGTTGGCGGAGATCAGAACTTCAAAACTGCACAACGCAAGGCTCAGTCTGGCAATTGGGATGGAGCAGCAGCAATATGGCTGGAAGAAACAAAAAGTCAGGATGGTACATTAGCGGGCAGGGGATGTTACAATATGGCCATCATCTCTGAAATTAACGGCGATCTGGATGGTGCCATTCAATGGGCGCAAAAATCATATGAAACCTATAATATCCGTATTGCACTCAACTATGTCAATATACTCAGGTATAGGAAACAACAAAGTGATTTATTGAAAAGTCAGTCTGTCGCATCCGTAACTCAATGATAAGATCGAAATATTTGCGTTGTCCTACCTTTATGATGATGCAAATATTTCTGTATGAACTTAAAAGTTACTTCTTTCCAGCTTGCAGACAGCATCGACATCAAATTATTCAAAACTACTTCCACCGCTCCAATTCATTACAGTGATACGGACGAGTTATTCTATATTATAGATAAACAGAAATATCTCTATGTTTTTAAATATGGGATTGTGTGCTTTCTTGGTTATTCCGAAACTGAAATGGCTGATTTTTTCCAGCGGATAGGCCCCTTCTGCAAAAACCTGTTTGATCAAAAGTTAAGCGATGAATTTGATATTGAAACAGATGCTCCTGCGATAAATTACGGGTATAACAAAATCGAAATCCCTTCTCCGGATACTGATGAGCTCAGGTTAATCATGTTGAACGTTTCACAAAGTGTTGCGTTGGATTATTATAATCAGCATACCAATTCCCTTCTCGAAGAAACCAATTCCCACACCCAACTTCTGGAAAAAAAAGGAAGGATCTACATGGGTGGCATCAAATTAAAAAAATATATTGGCCGAACCCTGAATCTTAAAAACAGGATTTCGGCGAACCTGTATATTTTCGATTCGCCTGAGGAAACCTGGGAAAATGAAAATCTGAATAAACTCGACATAGGACTGAAAAAGACTTTTGATCTGCAGGCGCGTTTTCGTACCATTCAGGAAGGACTGGGCATCGTAAAAGAAAATATGGAGTTGTTTAAGGACCTGCTTCAAAACCGCAACAGCCTTACACTGGAATGGGTCGTTATCATTTTGATTCTGGTTGAAGTAATTAATATCCTTATTGGAAAAAATCCAGGATGAGGATTAGATTCAATTATTAAATCTGCATTGACCCGTACAGATATTAAATCGCTAAAATTATCTATCTTCAGACGGTTTTCCTGAACGCTTATAAAACGGTTGCTCTGCTATTCACTGTGTCAATTTTGCATTATGGCCATACGTGTAGCAATTAATCATAAAACCGCTTATCGATACGACCGGTTTGTTTCTCTTTCCCCTCATATTTTTCGTCTGAGACCTGCGGTTCATTCGCGTACTCATATAGAAGCCTACTCCTTAAAAATAACACCTAAAGATCATTTCATCAACTGGCAGCAGGATCCGTTCGGTAATTATCAGGCCCGCGTTGTATTTCCTGAAAAAACTAAGGAACTAAAAATTGAAGTGGAAGTGATTGCCAACATGATTGTCATTAATCCATTTGATTTTTTCGTTGAAGAATATGCTGAAAAATTTCCATTTAGCTATAAAGATCAGCTGAAAAGCGAATTAGTACCCTATCTCGAAATAAAGGACAACGGTCCTCTGTTAAATAAATGGGTGGCGGAACTTGATAAAAGCGAAAAAAATATTAATGACTTCCTGGTCTATATTAATCAGAAACTAAACCGGGATATCAAATACAATATCCGCATGGAAGTGGGTGTGCAAACCTGTGAAGAAACATTAACGCTGGCCCTCGGCTCCTGTCGCGATTCAGCGTGGCTGCTGGTGCAAATATTCCGTAAGCTCGGCTTGGCCGCACGTTTTGTTTCTGGATACCTGGTACAACTCACTGCAGATATAAAATCTCTCGACGGTCCTTCAGGTCCTGAAAATGACTTCACAGATTTACATGCATGGACAGAAGTATATATTCCCGGAGCCGGATGGATCGGACTGGATCCGACTTCCGGATTATTTGCCGGTGAAGGACATATTCCCCTGGCCTGTACACCTGACTATGTAAGTGCAGCACCCGTAGTGGGCGCCTCTGATCCATGCGAAACAGAGTTCTCTTTCTCCAATACTGTAACCCGCATACATGAAGACCCAAGAGTTACAAAACCCTATTCGGAAGAACAATGGGCGGCTATTCATGCAACCGGATATAAGATAGATGAGGATTTGGAAAAAAGCGATTTACGAATGACCATGGGTGGTGAACCAACTTTTGTTTCCATCGATGATATGGAGTCGGATCAATGGAATACTGCTGCTGACGGATTGGAAAAACGTGTGAAAGCTCAGGATCTGATATTCAGATTGCGCTCCAAATTTGGCCCGGATGGTATGATTCATTTCGGGCAGGGTAAATGGTATCCGGGTGAACCTTTACCACGCTGGCAATATGGTCTTTTCTGGAGAAAGGATCACTATCCGATCTGGAAAAATATACAGTTGATTGCAGATGAAAAGAATAAAAAGAAATCCACCTGGGTGGAAGCTGAATTATTTGCGAGAGAATTAGCCAGACACCTGGCTGTTAGTGCGGAGAATGTTAGTGCAGCTTATGAGGATATTTTTTATTTTCTCTGGACGGAAGGAAAATTGCCGCTGAACATCGATCCCCTGAAAACAGATTTGAAAGCGTCTGTGGAAAGAAGAACACTTGCGCAATTGTTGGATTCGGGACTGGGTAATCCGGCTGGATATACTTTACCATTAAAATGGAACTACGACAATAGTAAATGGCAGAGTTGCAAATGGTTGCTGAACAGAAGCAATCTGTTTTTAATTCCTGGCAATTCGCCCATCGGGCTTCGCCTGCCACTCGATTCATTACCCGCTATAGCAAAAGATAATGAACCACAAAAAGTGGAACGTAGTCTTTTTGAAGAACTTCCTGCACTTGCCAATTTCCACGAAACGATTACAGGCAGGTATGGACTCATTTATGAACATCCGGTCACTGCCCAAAAAATAAAATATCAAAGCAAAGCCAGCGACGAAAAAGATAAAAAGAAAATAAAGGAAGAAGAAAAAGAAATAAAACCTTTGTTCGAAGTGCCCGTGATAAAGACCGCGCTCTGTGTGGAATCAAGGGATGGAATTATATATGTTTTTTTACCTCCGATGGATTACCTGGAACACTACCTGGATTTGGTGGCATCTATCGAAGCAACCGCTGCAAAGTTAAATTTGCCCGTTCGTATTGAAGGTTATGAACCTCCGCGGGATTACCGAATGGAAAGACTGGTAGTATCTCCCGACCCCGGCGTGATTGAAGTAAACATTCATCCCGCATCTAATTGGAGGGAATTGAATCATAACCTCGATACTTTATACGAACAGGCATTTCTTTCGCGCCTTGGTACAGAGAAGTTCATGCTGGACGGCAGACATACCGGCACGGGCGGAGGAAACCATATAACTATTGGAGGAGCGAAACCAGCCGACAGTCCACTATTGCGCAGGCCCGACCTGTTGCAGAGTCTTGTTACCTACTGGCAACATCATCCTGGCCTTTCTTATTTATTTTCAAGTGCATTTATTGGACCAACCAGTCAGGCACCACGAATCGATGAAGGCAGGGATGAAAAGTTATATGAAATGGAAATTGCTTTCAGTCAGGTTCCTGAGAAAGGTTTTATTCCATTTTATTTAGTGGACAGAATCTTCAGGCATTTATTAACGGATATTACCGGCAACACTCATCGCTCAGAATTTTGCATCGATAAATTATATTCACCCGACAGTTCATCGGGCCGGTTGGGAATTCTTGAATTCCGTGCGTTTGACATGCCTCCGCATAAACAGATGAGTCTTTTACAAATGTTACTGATCCGCGGACTTATCGCAAAATTCTGGAACAAACCTTATAAACATGATCTTGTAAGATGGGGTACTGAACTTCACGACAAGTTTATGCTTCCTCATTATGTTCACCAGGATATTCAGGATGTGGTGAATGACCTGAATGACGCGGGTTATCCTTTTCAGATGAGTTGGTTCGAACCATTCTTTGAATTCCGTTTCCCGCATTATGGCACTGTAAAAATTGCAGGAATCGAGATGGAAATTCGAATGGGCATTGAACCATGGCATGTGTTGGGAGAAGAAATGTCCAGTTCGGGTACTGCCCGTTTTGTAGATTCCTCGCTGGAAAGAGTTCAGGTTAAATTAACGGGAATGAAAGGCGAGCGGTACGTTTTGTTGTGTAATGGAAATCGTGTTCCATTAAGAGAAACGGGTGTTCAGGAAGAATATGTTTGTGGAATAAGATATCGTGCCTGGCAACCACCTTCAGCGCTGCATCCGACCATTGGAGTTGACACACCATTAACTTTTGATATTGTAGATACCTGGAATAACAGGTCTATTGGTGGATGCACTTATTTTGTATCACATCCCGGCGGCAGACATTATGATTCTTTCCCTATCAATGCTTATGAAGCAGAATCCAGAAGAGTGAGTCGTTTTGGCGACACCTCACATACGCAGGATGTGCTGCGCCCCGCTCCATATTTATCCATTGTGGCACATTATATTGAACAAAATCGTATGCCTTTTTTATGTGATCCTCCTGCAGAAGAAACGAATAAGTCTTATCCACATACACTGGATTTACGGACAAGGCGGAAGGCTTAAGGCTTAAGGCTTAAGGCTTAAAGCTTAAGGCGGAAGGCGGAAGACGAATCTTCAAATTCTATTATGAAACTTTACACCTGCGGTAACTGTCATAGCCTGATCTATTTTGAAAATAATATCTGTCTTCACTGCGGATATTCACTGGGCTTTGATTCCAATATGTTATCTCTCATAACATTGATTCCGGACGATGATCATTTGTATTTGAATGTCCAGAATAAAAAGGAAAAATATCGTTATTGCAAAAATGCGGAATACGGCACCTGTAACTGGCTTATACATGCCAATCAGGATTTGGAATATTGCCAGGCTTGCGAGTTGAACCGTATCATTCCCGACCTCACCAACGAAGAAAATTTAAGAAGGTGGAAAAATATCGAAATAGCGAAACATCGATTAATCTATTCCCTTTTGCGTTTACGTTTGCCTGTTAGTAAAAAGAAGGACAATGAGGAATCGGGGATTGCATTCGATTTTTTGGCAGACACATCGCCAAAGGAAAAAGTAATAACAGGTCATGATAATGGAGTGATCACATTAAATATCGATGAGGCCGACGAGGCCGCCAGGGTTAGACATAAACTGGATCTTGGTGAAAAATACAGGACACTGCTCGGTCATTTTCGTCATGAGATTGGACATTATTATTGGGAAGTGCTTATTAAAGACAATGCCGAAGAGTTAGGAAAGTTTCGTTCTTTTTTCGGAGATGAAGAACTGGATTATAAGGAAGCACTTGAAGCATATTATAAGAATGGCGCTCCAGCCAACTGGAGTGAACATTTTATAAGTCCTTATTCAACTTCCCATCCCTGGGAAGACTGGGCTGAGACCTGGGCTCATTATCTGCATCTGATGGATACATTGGAAACCGCATTTTCTTTTGGCATACGCATACAACCAGATATGGTACAGGACACAAAAGCCATTCAGGCGAGTATTCAGCAGGACCCTTACGATATGACGGACTTCAGTCAGATTATCAAATGGTGGCTGCCATTGACATTTGCCGTAAATAGTTTAAACCGCAGTATGGGACACTCTGATTTTTATCCGTTTGTAATCTCAGAACCAGTCGTTAAAAAACTTCAGTTCATACATGAATTATGCCTTAATAATGCCGGGAAAGTGAGTTATCCGAGGTGGTGAGGCGCGTGGCGTAAGGCGTAAGGCGTAAAGCGGAAGGCTTAAGGCTTAAGGCGGAAGGCGTAAAGCGGAAGGCTTAAGGCTTAAGGCTTAAGGCGGAAGGCGGAAGGCGTAAAGCGGAAGGCGGAAGGCGTAAAGCGTAAAGCGGAAGGCGGAAGGCGTAAAGCGGAAGGCGGAAGGCTTAGGGCGGAAGGCTTAGGGCGGAAGGCGTAAAGCTTAAGGCAAGGCAGAATGCTTAATGCACAAGTTTTAGACATAAAGAGTAAGCTAATTATATTTGATAGCTTCCGCTTTAACGCAATTCGAATAGTGTTTTACTGCAAATTATTTCCACAAATTACCAGTGTCCACTTTTAGTATTATAAGTTTCTTTGCTGTCTATGCGTAATTATAAAAACTATGAAGTATGGACGGAATCACATAAGTTGGTGTTATTCCTATATTTAGATGTAGTACCAATTCTTCCAGGGAACGAAATTTACGGGCTGACTAATCAAATGAAGCGCGCTGCTTATTCAATTCCTTTCAATATTGCTGAAGGTTGTGGAAGAAATTCAGATAAAGATTTTACTCATTTTCTCGATATGTCTATGGGATCGGTACATGAACTTGAGTATGGTATTTTGCTCATAAGTGATTTGCATTTTATAAACCAGGAACAATTCCAAAATTTGAATAAGCGCATCAATATAATAAAAGCAATGCTTATTAATCTTATAAAATCGATAAGAGAAACAAAGCATTAAACTTTATGCCTTAAGCGTTACGCCTTACGCCTTACGCCTTAAGCCTTAAGCTTTACACCTTCCGCCTTACGCCTTAAGCTTTACGCTTTACGCCTTAAGCCTTCCGCTCAAATTTGTCTCTTTACATCAACCGATACGGTCAACTCATGAGATCCGCTGCTGAGAATGATTCCTTCCATGGGTGCAATATCCGCATAATCCCTGCCCCATCCTATTGTAATATGCTGATCCGAAACTATACAATTATTCGTAGGATCAAAATCTATCCAGCCCTGTTCGGGCGTAAACACACTGAACCAGGCATGAGAAGCATCCGATCCAATTAACTTCTCCACGCCTTCCGGAGAAAATGTTTCTATATATCCGCTCACATAACGTGCCGATAAACCCATGGAACGTATACATGCAATTGCCAGATGAGCAAAATCCTGGCAAACACCTTTGCGTTCTTTCATAACCTGTGATAAAGGAGTAGCAATCGTTGTGTGACCTGGTTTATATTCAAAGTCCTTATAAATTCGTTTCGTTAAATCCTGAGCGGCTTCAAATATGGATTTGTCTGGCTGAAACGATCTCGATGCATATATCAGGATCTCCTCATACCAATTTGTCATAGGTGTCGCAAATGAATATT
>DATHPV010000409.1:0-7411 GCA_035483495.1 Puia sp. | reverse complement strand
GTTGACGGTTAGCGGTTGACGGTTGACGGTTGGCCGGTTCGCTTTCAATGTTCGACGTTAAGCGTTCAGCGTTCAGAGTTGAGCGTTCAGCGTTGAGCGTTGAGCTTCGATACATAGCCGTAAACACTTCGTCCCTCCGTGCATCAATCATGGGGCAGATCATCGCTCTTTTTTCTTCTGCTGAACTTCGGATGGATTCCGCCATCACGAGAAGGGTATTTTGGGTAATCAGGGGAACTTTAAGCGCATAACAAAATCCCTTGGCGGCCGCCATTCCAACCCGGAGTCCTGTATAGGAGCCCGGCCCTGCAATTACAGCTATCGCTTCCAGTTCCTGAAGGGTTATTTTGGCCTCCCCAATTATTCTTTTAACCGCTGTGTGCAACCAGACAGCATGCTCTTTTGCAATCTTATTTTCTTCAGAAAACAAAACCTTTCCCTCTTTCGAGAGAGCGACCATTCCTGTTTCCTGCGATGTGTCTATTAGTAGAATCATTTTGGTTGACGGTTGACGGCCTGCCCCGCCTGTGCGGGGTTGACGGCTTGCCCCGCTTGTGCGGGTTGACGGTTGACGGCCTGCCCCGCCTGTGCGGGGTTGACGGTTTTTATTTACACATTATCATTTTCACATTTAACTTCCACATTTTTCCTTTACTACAATTACATATTCGCCACATGAATCAGTGACGAAGCCAATTCATAAACCTGACTCCCCAAAGAAAGCTTTTTCAACAGTTTCGCAACCCGATCTATTCCAATCATCTCTCCCCATTCAAACGGTCCATACGGATATCCCGTTCCCAATTTCATTGCAATATCTATTTCTTCTTTTGAACTGATACCCGCATCCCAGGTAAAATAAGCTTCATTGATAATCATCGACACTACCCTTGCAGATACAAATCCCGGCTCGTCTTTCACGAACACGATCTGATCACCGAAAAGTTTTATTGCCATTTCCTGTTTTTCTTTTTTCGCAGCCGCTTCCAAAAGACTTCCTTTCAGAAACCCCGGCCAACCGTTGATACGGATAAAGTCAGGGTGAATTTCAGATAGTGTTTCGATTACCGAGTTTACCAATACCGGTTTTGGGAGAAGTTTTTCCAGTTGTTCGATTTTCTCTTCTGAAGGCAGGAATTCCAGATCAATATAAACGTCGGCTGCGTGATGAGTCCACAAAGAATTGTTCTCCGAATAAATCACCTCGTGTTTCTGAAAGAAAGCAGAAACTGCGAGTTCCTTCTTCTGCAGGTCATTGGCAAGAACGGCAAGAATCATAGTTCCGTTCTTTAAATGGCTGAAACAAATTGTCTGAGAAAACGAATATCATTTTGTGAATAGAGGCGAAGGTCGTTGATACGGTATTTCAACTGGCAGATTCTTTCAACGCCCATTCCGAATGCAAAGCCCGTATATTTATTGGGATCGATATTGAAGTTCTGTAAAACTTTAGGATGCACCATTCCACTGCCGAGAATCTCGACCCAGCCGGTATGTTTGCAAACATTGCATCCGCCGCCGCCGCAGATCAGGCAGCTGATATCCATCTCTGCACTGGGTTCTGTAAATGGAAAATAAGATGGACGAAAACGGATTTTTACCGTTTTGCCAAACATTTCCTGCACGAAAAAATATAATGTCTGCTTCAGGTCTGCGAAAGAAACATTTTCATCCACATACAAACCTTCGCACTGGTTAAAAAAATTATGCGCCCTGGCACTCACCGTTTCATTTCTATATACCCTGCCCGGACAAATAATCCGGATTGGTGGTTTTTGTTTTTCCATCACTCTCGCCTGTACATTGCTGGTATGCGTGCGCAGCAGCCAGTCCGGGTTTCTGTGTAAATAAAAAGTATCCTGCATATCCCTTGCAGGATGATCTTCAGGCAGATTTAAAGACGTGAAATTATGCCAGTCGTCTTCAATCTCAGGACCTTCAGCTACTGAAAATCCGAGGCGGCCGAATATATGAATGATGCGGTTTCTTACAATGCTGATCGGATGACGTGTGCCAACAGGGATGGGATCGCCGGGGAGGGTCCAGTCCATTTGGTTGACGGTGGACGGTTGACGGTGGACGGTGTCTTTCGATGTTTCATATTTTGCCTCGGCCAGCATTTTGAATTCGTTGAGTATCTGTCCGAATTCTTTTTTCTTTTCTGCTGGAACGTTTTTTATTTCCTGGAAAAGATTTTTCACAATACCCTTGGTTCCGAGAAATCGGATACGATAGGCTTCGGCCGCTTCTGCACCATTAATTTCTGTGTCGTCAATTTCTTTCCGGTAACTATTCAGTTTTTCCAGTAATTCTTCCATCGCGCAAAGATAAAAGGAAAAACAAGTGTAAGTTTGTTTTCAAATATTTGTACATGTTGTACAGTCTGCATATCCTTGACTACCTCGATCCGATCAATATCCGGGAGATATCCAATGATGACGAATATAAAGATGGCCAGGTTGGAAAACTGATCCAGATTTATGAAGAAGAATTTCCCGACCTTCTCCAAGCCGACCTGATACTGGTTGGCTGCCGCGAAGAACGGGGTGCCCGGCGTTCGAGAGCTCTTCTCAACGGACCGGATACCATTCGCCGTCAGTTTTATCAGCTCTACCACTGGCATAGTGATATACGTATTGTGGACGTGGGAAATATAAAAATGGGGTCCGGACTACTGGATACCTATGCTGCGCTCCGGTCGGTGATGAATGAATTGATTGGCCTGGGAAAAACAGTTATCATACTCGGTGGTTCACACGACCTCACGCTGGCGCAATACCAGAGTTATGTGAGCAGAAAAAAACTCATCGAAGTAACCTGTGTCGACGCCCTGATTGATATTAATATTGATTCCAGCCTCAAGAGCGAAAATTTTCTGATGGAGCTCTTAACGGACGAACCCAATTTCATCCATCACTATAATCATATAGGATTCCAGAGTTTTTATGTGCATCCGAGAATGCTCGAGACCATGGACAAGCTCCGGTTCGATTGTTTCAGGGTAGGAAAAGTTAAAGAGATCATCGATGAGATGGAGCCTGTGTTACGAAATTCAAATATGCTGAGCTTCGACGTTTGTTCTATCGCCCATGCCTATGCGCCTGCGAATAGTCTGTCGCCAAACGGACTTTCAGGTGAAGAAGCATGCGCTATTTTGCGTTATGCAGGTCTGAGTCCGAATATCAGCAGTATTGGTATCTATGGCTATATTCCGGAAAACGACGAACACGAACTGACGGCCAAACAAATTGCACAGATGATCTGGTATGCTATCGACGGGAGATTCAAGGGCCAGCGCGAAGCAAGTCTGAATGATAAGGAATATTTCGTGGAGTATCATACAGCATTTGCAGAAGTCGAGACGGTTTTTCTTCAGAGTAAAAAAACCAACCGCTGGTGGATGCAGCTTCCTGATCAAAAATATATTGCCTGTTCATACCAGGATTATCTTCAGGCCAGCAGTAATGAAGTGCCGGAGAGGTGGCTGAGAGCTCAGGAAAGATGAGACTAAGCTGAAAGCCTAAAGCCGAAAGCCTAAAACTAATACAGTAATCAATAGACACAGTTTGACTCATAATTCAGAAAATTTCCTCGTAAAAAAAGTTTTAGGCTTTCGGCTTTTAGCTTTCGTCTTAAAAAAAGTTTTAAGCTTTAGGCTTTCGGCCTTCGGCTTCAAAAAGGTTTTAGGCTTTAGGCTTTGGGCTTTCGGCTTTTCTCTTCTATTGTTTGTAAACGCAAACGCACAATTCCCGTTGAGTCCGCAATTGCAGCAGATGCTCAGTGTGAAAGAAATGAGCACGGCGTTTGTTGGCGTATACGTATACGACGATTCATCCAAAAAAGAAATCGCCAGCTACCAGAGTGATAAATATTTTGTCCCGGCGAGTAATACGAAATTATTTTCGCTGTATGCAGGTATGAAATACCTGGGGGATTCTATTGAAGGGATTAGCTATACCCAGGTCGATACTGCCCTGTTTGTATTTGCCATGGGGGATCCCACGTTTTTACATCCCGATTTTCAATCCCAGCCCGTATTTGATTTTCTGAAGAAGACGGATAAGAAAATCTACCTGGTCTGTCACGCAAATCAATGGCATGAAAAGCCCTGGGGACCGGGATGGGCCTGGGATGATTACAATGACGATTATGCTGTTGAACGCAGCCCGTTTCCGATCTATGGAAATTTTATCCGGTGGACCCAGCAGAAATCAGAGAATAAAAACGACGCGGCTTTCGGACCTACCGTTTCTGTTTCCAGTTTACCGGAAGTTCCCTGGAAAGTGAGGTATAGCAATGACAGTCTGCCCAAAACATTCCAGGTAAAGCGCCTGATGGATTCAAATGTTTTCATCATCCGCGCGGGAAATGAACCGGACATCAAACAGGATGTTCCGTTTATTACAAATGATCTGCAATCAGCTGCTGAATTGCTTCGTGATACACTGGGAAAGATGGTCTATAGCCGAAACAGAACCAATACGCCCATGACAAGTGGGTGGAAAGTTCAACCCGAGGGTTCTGTTCCCGAACGTCCTGATATAAATTTTGGAACGATTTACTCGAGGCCCGTAGATTCAGTATTTGTTCCGATGATGTACAACAGTGATAATTTTTTTGCGGAGCAGACCCTGCTGATGGTGAGTGAAAAGCAATTGTTTACCATGAACGATGATTCCATTACCGCTGTGCTTTTAAACGGACCGCTGGCAGATCTTCCACAGAAACCTTCCTGGGCCGATGGCAGCGGGTTGAGCCGGTTCAATTTATTTACACCACAGGATTTTGTGAGCCTGCTCATCAAATTCAAAAATGAATTCGGGATGGACCGGATGAAACGAATTCTGCCTACCGGTGGTAAGGGAACCCTGAAAAATTACTACCGGGCCGATAGTGGATATATATTTGCTAAAACAGGTTCCCTAAATAATGTTTTATGCCTCAGTGGATATATCTATACAAAAAATGATCACCTGCTCGAATTTTCAATTCTCGTGAACAATCATACAGGCAGCGGTTCCGCGGTAAGACATGCTGTGGAAAATTATGTGGAATTTTTGAGAAGGAATAATTGAAGATCTGACATGTTATTCAAATCAATACGGATTCATTTTGGTGTGTCGTATTCTGAGTACCCATTTCTCTTTAGTGATTTCGCTTGCAGTTTCGAACTCAATTCAACAAATAAACAAATATTTCTTAATGCATGTTTTGCATCATTCTCAATGATGATGTTTAATAACATTTTCTACCAGGATTCCATTTCTTTTTCCAGATCTTCAAATGATGTAAAATTTCCCTTGTGAACATTCCTGGTAGCACGATCTAATTCCTGATTGTAGTCATCAATTGATTGTTTCTCAGTCCTATCGTCCTTAGTAATAAACGACCTGATAAAATCCACTAAAGATTTTTTTTTGAACTGTTCAACTGACTTATTAATTTAAGCAATTGCTTGTCATTGGGCGATAAGGCCATCGAATTCATTTTCCCAAATTTAATTTTTAAAAAACTGAATTACAATATTCGAGAATTAAAATTATCACCGACATTGGGTCGTATGGAGGTGAAAAACACCTTTTTTTTAAAGTATTAATTCAGGTTCTGGATAGTTCCAACTCCCATACTCTCACCCACCGGCGCTTCGCTCCGGTGGGCAAAGCACTCTCATCCTTGTTTTAGGCTTTAGGCTTTAAGCTTTAGGCCTTAAGCTTAGGCTTTCCGTCCGAAAACTTTCTCCAGATATTCTTTTTTAAAATCAACAAATACCGGTTTGCCGTTGGGAGATGTATTTGGCTGAAGACAGCGGAATAGATCTTCTGTGAGGGAACGCATTTCGGTTTCATTGAGAACTGTACCTGTTTTAACGGCTTGCTGCCATGCGAGGGAGCGGATCATCTTTTCCTGAACAGAATCCATTTTTTCACTGCCGGAATGTTTGCAGTGTTCTAACAAATTTTCAATCACTTTTTTTCCATTGCCATCACCATGACCGGCAGGCGCACCCTGAATGATAAAACTATCTTTACCGAATGGTTCGATAATATAACCCAGCGCATGTAAAGCCGGCAGCAGCTCCTGTAGTAAAACGGCATCGGAAGTAGAAAGAGTCAAAGTAACGGGGAACAACTCCGGTTGGGAAGACAATGGTTTCCCGCTCAACGCCAGCATGAATTTTTCATACAAAACACGTTCATGTGCAGCATGCTGATGTATCAACAAAAAACCGCCATTGGTTTCACAAATAATATAGCTATTCTGCAACTGGGTAAGTCGCATTTGTTCGTCCCGAAAAAGAGGATCAGATCTAAAACGCGCGTAGAGTGATTGAAAAGAGGAATCGTTTTCAGACTTTTGAAAGGATGAATCTTTTTCCGACTGCTGAAAGGATGATTTATTTCCCGACTGTTGTAAGGATGAATCTTTTTCCGACTGTTGAATGGATGAATCGTTTTCCGAGTGCTGAGTTCTTTTTTCAGTTTCTATAATTCCTGACGGATCAGAGTTTTCTCTACCAGCGATTGAACTTGCAAAATTCTGATCTTCCATTTCACGATTTCTCCAGTGAAGCAGATCACTGTTTGAAGCGGGTTCAATAAAATGTGCCTGGTTTTTTCTCGTGAAAGTTTTAAACAAACTGGAAGATTCCGTGTCGGCTTTTATTTCATCAGAAAAAGGTTTGTTGATGGCATCCAGTTGCTGGATGGCAGGATCAAGATCGAAATCAAGACTGGGCGTTATACTAAACTGTGCAAGCGAATGTTTTACGGCTGCCTGAACAAATGCATATACGATTTTCTCGTCTTCAAATTTTATTTCCTGCTTGGTAGGATGTACATTGATATCGACACGTGAAGGATCAATTTCAATAAACAATACGTACAGCGGGAAACTGTCACCCGGAATCATTTGCTGAAAAGCCGTCATCACCGCGTGATTGAGATAGGCGCTGCGGATAAAACGATTATTCACGAAGAAATACTGATCTCCTCTGGTGCGTTTGGCAATATCAGGTTTCCCCACAAAACCTGTAATGTTCAGGTAGTCTGTATTTTCCTGTACAGACACGAGTTTCGATGTATAGTTGACACCGAGGATCTGTACGATTCTTTGTTTGAGTGTTCCTTTTTCGAGATGAAAGATTTCCTGTCCGTTCCCCGTTAAAATAAACCGGATATCAGGAAATGAAAGCGCTACGCGGATGAATTCATCTACGATATGGCGCATTTCTGCGGCATTACTCTTGAGGAAATTTCTTCTTGCAGGCACGTTGAAAAAAAGATTTTTCATCGCGATGCTTGTTCCGTTGGGGAAAGCGACGGGCTCCTGCGTTTTTACAAAACTGTTTTCTATTTCAATGAAAGTGCCGCTTTCATCTACGGGTCTTTTTGTTTTAAGTTCCACCTGGGCG
>DATHPV010000408.1:0-4724 GCA_035483495.1 Puia sp. | reverse complement strand
AATTGAACTGCAGGCGGAAAAATTGAGGGTCCCTGTACCGAACAGTATGCTGGTTGGAGTATTCGGAATTAATATATACATCCGAACGCCGGGTTGCAAATATATCGCTGACGCTAAAAGTCAGACTGGCTGCTTTATTTTTTAAAAATTCATATTTTACAGAACCGTCTACACCTCCCGTTGGAAGAGAATATCCCTGAGCATTTCCACTCACCGTACCGCCTCTGCCACCGCCGCTTTGTCCGGCAACACCACCTGGCGGAAGTACCGATTTTGAAGTGTAATCACCCGTAATCTGAATGGTAATATTTTTAGGCAATTTGAATGTGGTATTAACTTTAGCGAACCAGCTATAACTGGCGGGCGCGGTCGCTATGGAATCCCCTGCATTAATTTTTGATGTGTATATATTGAGATTTGTAGTTAAATCCCACCATTTGGTCAAGCTGTTTCTTCCAATCAATTCCAAACCACCAACATAACTTGAGTTTGCATTTATATATGTATTGATAAGTACTAATGAATCGGTCAGCGGATTGATCTCAGTCGTTTGATAACGGGTTATAAGATCAGTAGTGTATTTGTAATATACCGACGCGAGAAAAGTATTTTTTCCATAGTTTAACTGGTAAGCCATTTCCAGTGAATTTGTAAACTGCGGTTTCAGATTTGGGTTACCACGACTCAGGTTCAGAGAATCTGAATAATCTGTGTAGGGCGAAAGTTGTAAAAAACCAGGCCTGTCAATTCTTCGGGTGTAGTTTAATTGAAGACTTTGATCGCCGGATAATTTGTCTGTCAAAAACACACTGGGAAAGAGACTGATGGGATAATTATTACCAAAGCTTCCAACTGTATCTTTAAGACCGCCGGGGTTTTCTGCGTCTTTTTCGGCATAGCTGTTAGATCCGTTATAACTGGAATTTTCTGCACGCAAACCCAATTGGAATCCAAAATTACCAACGGTATTCGAATATTGAACATATCCCGCAAGCACCTGATCGTGATAAGAATAATCTGAAGAAAGCAGCGGTTGGTAAACCAGGTTTCCTTCACTGTCTACCGTATTAAAATTATTCAGATTACTGATGTTTCGTATAGCAACCCGGGCTCCTGCTTCAAGTTTCGCTTTTTCAGTAAACGGATTAGTAAAATCAGTTTGAGCAGTTATATATTCATTGTTTCCGGAAGAATTTGTTTGTTGTTTATAGATGCTTGTTAACGGACCACCAGGAATGTTGTAGAGATATGAAGTAATCGGATTGATACTGCTGGTAGTTCCCTGTGTATAGTTCGCATTGGCAGTCCATTCTTCTCCGGATCTGGGGAAGTTATGTTTAAAGCTCAACATACCCGATTTATTCTTAAAATCTGTTGTGGTATTTGAATAGCGTTGAGTAAACGAACTATTTGAATACCCACTTTTGTAAAGACTGTCGGTTGTGATTCCGCTGTTTGTGGTAGGAGTGGACATTCCATTCACAAGTGTACCTGAAATAGTAAACGTATTTCTGTTGTCCAAAAAATAATCCATACCAATACGGCCGAAAGCAAAATGACTGTTGGCAACATTGCTATCGACTTCATGCAACTGATATTCCGGGTCGGAAATAAATGTCAGACGGTCAATGGTGCCTGGTGAAATTGTTTTTCTATGGTTATAATTTGCGCTGACGAAAAAATTAAACTTTCCTTCCTTTATATTTATGTTTCCTCCTGCGTTGTATCCACCATTTTTATCTACCCCTGCTCTGATCGCTCCATTATAACCAGGTTTACGATTTTTCTTCATGATAATATTCAGAATTCCTGAAACTCCACCTGAAGCATCAAATTTTGCCCCCGGATTTGTAATGATCTCCACACTTTCTATTTCGTCTGCCGGAATCTGATCAAGTGTTAATGTAGTTGGTTGACCATCCACAAAAATTGTAGGTGATGCGTTGCGAAGCGTAACATTGCCATCAATATCAACGGCCAGAGAAGGAATATTTTTCATGATATCCACTGCGGATCCCCCGGATGCTGAAATATCTTTCTCCACGTTGTAAATCTTTCTATCAATGCCCAATGAAATAAGAGGTTTGTCAGCGGTGACAGTTACCGTTTGCAGACTGGTAGGATCAATTTCCATTTTTATATTACCCAAATCCCGATCTACTGCACCAAGTCGCTGATCAGGATCAGAACTTTGAGCATCCTTGGAGTTAAAAGCAACTTTTTGATCAATGAATTTATAACCAATGGCGCTTATCTTCATTCTGTAGTTGCCAAAAATGGGCAGATTTTCAAAACTGAAATCCCCATTTGCTGGGGTAATTGCTCCACGAACTACAGAATCACGCCGGGCGTGAGTGGTTGTATCAAAAACACTCATAACGAGTTGAACGGACGTGCCATCCAATCCCTTATTGGATTTTGCGTCAACGATTTTACCATAAAAATGTCCGATTGCGGGCGATTGTCTTCCGTTTTGTCGCCCGGATCCAAAGCCCGAATGAATAGCGCCAGCTGCTGATATACGGCCCGGATGAATTGTTGAATCTGAGTGACCTGATTTTACAGTATCCTGCAGCACAGCATTTAATGAATGATTTGCGGAATCTGCCGGAAGGGAATCTGTTCTTTTTATTGCAGAATCCGTTGACAGCGGCGGTAAAACAACAGGGCTCGAATCTTTCGGGATTGGGATTGGTAAAGGATGAGTAGTATCCTGACAAAAAGAATTAACCGAGGACGCAAATAGAAATAAAATTGTTAAAATACCGAATGCGGGATTTCTCATGATAATACTGCAATAGAAATACAAGTTTCAAGGAATGTGCCTAACTGAATTGCTAAACGGATGTTAAGACAGGAGCAGGTAATAAAACCAACAGATCCAATTAATGGAAGAAAGTAAATGGGTGGATGACGGGGTTCGAACCCGCGACCCCTAGAACCACAATCTAGTGCTCTAACCAGCTGAGCTACAACCACCATTTGGGCTGCAAATCTAAGGAAAATTTGCAAATCCGGGAGTTGGAAAATAGAAACCAGATTTATGTTGTTGCTATGCCTGTTATTCGCCCGTCAACTCTATTTGCCGTTAACATATATGAGTGGTTAATATTCAGTGAATCAACAACAATAGAGAAGCATTAATCGTTATTTTTGGACAATGTCCAAACTGTTTTCATTTATGCTGAATAAAAAGAATTTACCTGTTGTACTGTTCGTATTTGCCATTGGCCTTGCGATTGCGTTAAAGACCTTTGCTTTTAAAGGGAATCCCCCGACAAAATATGAAAGTATATTAAAGAATGTTAGTGAGTTACTGGAGGAGATTCATTATAGTCCAAAAAATATCGACGACCAGTTTTCGAAGGAGGTTTTTAAGAAGTTTTTGAGTGAGGAAGATGCAGAAAAAAAAATATTCTTAAAATCAGATATTCAGGAGCTGTCCAAATATCAAGCCCAGCTGGATGATGAAATTCTGGGCAAAGCACCGGTAGCTTTTGTGCCGGCCGTTGTTGCGATCTATAAAAAAAGGCTGCAGGAGACGCAGAATATCTCTCAGGAAATTCTTTCACAACCTTTTGATTTTAGTAAACAGGAAACAGTTAACCTGGATTACGATAAATTGGATTATCCCGCAAGTGCAGCAGCCCAACGGGAAGAAATCAGAAAGAAATTAAAATATCTTACGCTTGAAAAATATGCAGAATTATTAGATCAGCAGACAACCGGAAAAGGGAAACCGGGATTTATCGCAAAAACAAATGAGCAACTTGAAAAAGAAGCCCGTGAGAAAACACTTAAAGTTTCAGACCGCTTTTATGAGCATCTTAAAATAAAAGCTGATGAAGACAACTTCTTCAATGTGTTTGTTGAAACGATCGTCCAGTGCATGGATCCTCATACCGATTATTTCCCTCCCGTCGAAAAAAGATCTTTTGATGAAGATATGAGTGGCAGGTTTTACGGCATAGGTGCAGCACTACGCGACGAAGAAGGAACCATTAAAATCGTCACACTGGTTACCGGGAGCCCTGCCTGGAAATCCGGACAGGTCACCGTTGGTGATGTGATTCTGAAAGTTGCTCAGGGAAATCAGGAACCGGTTGATCTCAGCAGTTATATGGTAGAGGATGCCGTAAAAATTATCAGAGGTACTAAGGGGACAGAAGTAAGATTGACATTGAAAAAAGCGGATGGTTCTGTAAAAGTTGTTACGCTTATCCGGGATGAAATAGTACAGGACGAGAAGTTTGCGAAAAGCGTGATTATTCAAAGTGATAAAGGGAAAATCGGATATATTTTTCTTCCTGAATTTTATGCGGATTTCGATAATCCGAAAGGAAACCGTTGTTCGGTTGATGTTGCCAGGGAACTTATCAAACTCAAGGAAGCCAAAGTAGACGGAGTGGTACTCGATCTCAGAAACAATGGTGGTGGATCCCTTATAGATGTTGTGCAGATGGTCGGACTGTTTATTGAACAGGGTCCGGTAGTTCAGGTTCGTGATCGCGATGGCAAACCTCAGGTATTGAATGATCGTGATAAAAGTGTTTTGTATGATGGGCCGCTGGCTGTGATGGTAAATGAATTCAGTGCATCCGCGTCAGAAATTTTCGCTGCAGCTATTCAGGATTATCACCGTGGAGTAATTATTGGCAGCACAAGTACTTATGGTAAAGGAACCGTGCAAAGAAATATTCCGCTTGACAAGAATGTTGGTTACA
>DATHPV010000407.1:0-4656 GCA_035483495.1 Puia sp. | reverse complement strand
CGCCGCCACGCAACGATCCAGATGATCCGTTTCATGTGCAGCGCTGAGCTGAACACGTATGCGAGCGAGCCCCTTTGGAACCACCGGAAAGAAAAAACCGATCACATAAATTCCCTCGTCCAGAAGTTTGGCTGCAAACTCCTGAGCCACAACGGCATCATATAACATGATTGGTACGATGGGATGATCGCCTGGCCTGATTTCAAATCCTGCGTCTTTCATGCGTGTCCTGAAATATTTTGTATTTGATTCCAGTTTATCCCTGAGACTGGTATCTTTTTTTAGCATTTCCAGAACCGTAAGTGATGCACCTACAATGGACGGCGCCAGACTGTTGGAAAAAAGATAAGGCCGGCTCCTCTGCCTCAGCATTTCAATAATCTCTTTTCTCCCGCTGGTGAATCCTCCATTGGCGCCTCCAAGGGCTTTTCCCAACGTACCGGTAATAATATCAATCCTGCCCATTACATTCCTGTATTCATGTGTACCGCGACCGGTTTTACCAAGAAAGCCCGACGAATGAGACTCATCGCTCATCACAATGGCAGCGTACCTGTCTGCCAGCTCACATATCTTGTCAAGCTGGGCTATTGTGCCGTCCATGCTAAATGATCCGTCCGTTACGATAATGCGGTCGCGACAATCAGAAGCCTGTTTTAACTGCTCTTCCAGATCGGCCATATCATTATGTTTATATCGAAGCCGGCGCGCTTTACATAATCTAACACCGTCGATAATCGATGCATGATTCAGTTCATCAGAAATAATGGCATCTGATTCACCAAATAATGGTTCAAATACACCACCATTTGCATCAAAAGCTGCTACATATAAAATAGTGTCTTCTGTTCCGAGAAATTCGGAAAGTTTTAATTCAAGCTGTTTATGAATATCCTGCGTTCCGCAAATAAAACGTACGCTGCTCAGGCCATAACCCCGGGTTATCAGACTTTCATGTGCTGATTCTACTACCTGCGGATGAGACGAAAGACCCAGGTAATTGTTTGCGCAGAAATTCAATACTTTTCGACCATTTACAACGATTTCCGCTCCCTGCTCGCTGCTGATAACCCTTTCCTTTTTGAACAATCCGGCCTCTCTTATCTCTTCCAGCTGATTACCCACCCGCTTAACAAAAACTTCGTTCATAAGAATATTTTTAACAGGATAAAGATAAGCTTTGTAACTTTTTAGGAAGTCAATCGTATTACAATGGACGAAAACAACCGGTAACGGCTTATGACGGCGGAGGACTATAATGACTGTGTGAAGTTATATGCAGATGGACTATACCGGTTCATGTTGAAATCAACCCGGAGTGTCGAAGATGCGCGCGATCTGGTTCAGTCATCCTTTGAAAAATTGTGGGAACACCGGAAAGAGGTTAACGCATTGAAGAGTAAGGCCTACCTTTTTACGATTGGTTATCACAAGATGATTGATCTGAATCGTAAAAACAGCAGACTGGAATTCAGGGAATCAATGCCCGAAGTTGCGGAGACAACGAGGGTGAATTCTCAGAGACTCAAAGAGATCCTGGAAAAGGCGCTTACCCGGTTGAATGAAAAGCAACGATCACTGGTTCTTCTTAAAGATTATGAAGGATACAGTTATGAGGAGATCGCAGAAATAACGGGCCTGAATATTTCACAGGTAAAAGTTACTCTGCACAGGGCGCGGTTAGTTTTGAAAGAATGGCTGGTGAGTGTTGAAAATGTACTTTAAGAATCGAATTATGGATATCAACCGTAACAATTACGAATCTTTCTTTTTGCTTTACCTCGACCGTGAACTAAGTTCGACGGATAAGCATGAAGTGGAAAAATTCCTGATTGAAAATAGTGATCTCCAAAAAGAATTCGCGTTGCTTCAGCAAACTATGCTGATTCATGACGACACCATATTTGAACCCAAAGAATTGCTGTTTCGTGAAGAAGAGAAGAGAAGGATCCTGCCATTTTACTGGATGCGTATCGCTGCCGCCGTGGCGTTGATATTGACTACGGGTTGGTTTATTATTACGGCGATCTCAAAAAATCACAGCGAACCAAAAGGAGTGGATCATCAGCCTGCTATCGCAAGTACCCAATCAAAGCAGGATCCTGTAAAAACTAATAAGGAGAATATTGTAACAGAGAAGAGCCTGGCAATAGCAGATAAATTGACAGAGAAAAAGAATTCCGGGAAAACTATTCTTCTAAAAAAGGAATCGCCGAATAAGTTGAAAGGCAATACGAAAGACAATCTGGTGGAAACTAATAATGCGGATCAAAAAGGTACGAGTGCTGATGTAAGCGATGAATCTTCATTGGCAATCCAGAAATCAAGCGCAGCCCTCGAGATTCAGCAGGACAATCTTAATATGTCGGCCGATTCAAAACAGGTTCCTGTAGTTGCAGGAGCCACTGCTTCAGCACTGGTAATTGTTTCCACCGATCCAAAAAGTCAGCTCAAAAAAGAAGATGCCGGTTTGAAAGAATCTGACTATCAAACCGACAACTCTATAAGCATGATTGCTTTGGACGAAAGAAATAAATCTATTACCGGATTTTTTAAGAAACTAACGAAAGCCAATCCCGATAACAATAAAACAACCAGCACAAGAAAACTACACGTAAGTGTTTTTCAATTCAGTTACTAATTAAATAAGCTCTAAAATGAAGAAAGTATTTACTATCCTGGCATTAGTATGCATCACCGTGAAAGGATTCAGCCAGGAAGATTCAACAAAGAAAAAAAATCATCATGACTGGCACAATTGGCCCGGGTATGACAGCTCTCATTATCACGATGAGTTTCCATGGCCCATGCCTGGACATCATTGGAATAATCATGTGAAGCCTTCCAACATCAGCACAAACTGGCTGGTTGTAGACCTGGGCTTTACAAATTATAACGATAAAACAAATTATTCCGGCACTACTGCGCAAACATTTGCACCGGGTAGTAAAAGCTACTGGTTTGCATTAAATGATAATAAGTCAGTCGATGTGAACATCTGGTTTTTTCTTCAACGCCTCAATTTGATCAAGCATGTCGTGAATCTTAAATACGGAGTCGGTATCGAACTGAATAACTATCGCTATCAGACTAATATAAAATACCTCGTCAATCCGACAGAAGTAATTATGGATACTGTTTCTTATAGTAAGAATAAACTGGCGGCTGATTACGTCACGGTTCCTCTCATGCTTAATTTTAATTTCACGCCCGGACTCAAGCGCGGATTCGGTTTATCAGCGGGTATAAGTGCAGGATATCTTTATTCTTCCAGACAGAAACTGATAAGCGGAGAATTTGGCAAGCATAAAACTTTTAACAGTCTCGACATGAATCCATGGAAACTTTCCTGGATTGCAGAAGCCCAGCTGGGACCCATAACACTATACGGATCACTGGCCACGAAAAGTATGTTCAACTCACAGGGACTCGATCAGACGCCGTATACGTTTGGGATCAGGCTGAGCAACTAACGCTTAACGCGTAACGCGTAACGCTTAAAGCGGAAGGCTCAACGCTTAACGTTTAACGCGTAACGCTTAAAGCGGAATGTGTAACGCGTAATGCGGAAGGCTTAACGCGTAAGGCGTAATGCGGAAGGCTTAACGCATAACTCGGAAAGCTCTCTGCCAAAACGGTTAGAAAAATCGCATTAAATCAGAGCACATGAGTGCTCTTTTTTTTATTTCCGTTGACCATAAAATAATAAAAATATAGCGTTTTAAGGATTAATAATGCGTTAAGCGTTAAGCGTTACGCGTTACGCATTCCGCGTTGAGCGTTACGCGTTAAGCGTTGAGTGTTAAGCCTTAAGCTTTTTTCCCTGCGATGGAAAAAAACCATATTCGGAATGAACCGTTAAAATTATCAACACTCAAAATATATTGGTATGGACTGGCGTTGAAAAATAAACTCCGTACTATGAATTCGCAAAAAATGGCGTTGGCAGGCTTGGTTGCAACGAGCCTGTTGGGTTTTCGGGCAACCGATCACAGAACGTCGTACAAACGTTTTTTTCACAAAGAGCTTGATGGTCCCGTTTATATTGTGGTCGTGAAATCAACGCATGAACTGAAAGTCTATGATAAAGACGGCTGGTACGCAACATATCCGGTCGTATTCGGAAGTAAATCCCTGGACGATAAAATGATGGAAGGTGATCGTCGCACACCGGAAGGTACTTATCATATCGCCTCAAAGAGGCCACATGAAAAATGGGATAAAATGATGGACATTGATTTTCCTACAAAAGTTGATATCGAAAAATTTAATGAGAGAAAAGCAAAAGGAATCATCCCCAAAAATGCAAAAATCGGCGGAGGTATCGCGATTCACGGTACCTGGCCTCATGATGAAATGGCCATTGACCTTATGCAAAACTGGACAAACGGATGTATTTCTTTAAAAAATGAAGACGTTGATGAACTTTATGATATGCTGCCGATAGGAACGTCGGTGGAGATCTTGAAAGAAGAAAAGCAGTAACGAATTATGGGTTACTCAAATACGTCCTGCTTTAATTTCCTCGACTACCGTTGGATCAACGAGCGTACTGATATCTCCGAGATTTTCTAATTCGCCTTCAGCAATTTTACGCAGTATGCGGCGCATTATTTTTCCGCTGCGGGTTTTTGGAAGTCCCGAAACAAATTGAAT
>DATHPV010000406.1:0-8902 GCA_035483495.1 Puia sp. | reverse complement strand
AGAAATACTCACACCCGAACGCAAATTATTCAGCGACGAAGTTTACGGAGTGCAACTTCCAGGTGTATCAGGATCCTTTGAAGTACTTGAAAAACATGCTGCTCTGGTGAGTGCACTGAAAGCCGGCAGGATCAAAGTATTAAACGATAAAAAACATTCCTCTTTTTTTGAAATACGCAGTGGATTTGTCGAAGTATTGGCAAATAGAGTCACTGTGTTGGTTGAAGGTGCAAAACCTATTGATCCGGTCCAGGGGTAATTTGTTAAGAACGCACTAAAATTCCAAGGCTAATTTTGGGTGATTAATTAAGTTGTGGGTCAATAGGAAAATTAATCATCATCAGATAATTGCCCCCCAGATGCCTTATTGCCTCTTTCCAGATTTCCTCGGTTTTCTTATGAAAAATGAGCTTCTGGTTTGCTTTAGCAGGCAGCCAGGACTTTTCTTTGAGTTCCCCCTCCAATTGTCCGCCTGCCCAACCTGAATAGCCTATATAAAACCGAATCTTCGAGGTCTTTATTTTTCCGGATCTGATTAATTCCAGTGCTTTTTCGAAATTTCCGCCCCAGTAAATACCTTCAATCACTTGATAACCACCTTTTATGAGATCGGGATACTGATGAAGGAAATGAATCGTGTCGGTCTGGACCGGACCACCAAAATATACTGGTATCTCCAGATCGTCGGCATTATTTACAAGATCCTTTAAACCGTATTCGTAAGTTTTGTTAAGAAGGAAACCAAAACTTCCTTCACTTTGGTGTTCGCAAAGAAAAATGACCGATCTTTTAAAATTGGGATCTTTCAAAAAAGGGTCAGCGATCAGTAAGATACCAGCCGCAGGACTGTCCATATTGTAAATTAACTAATCTGAAGGTAATTGTTTAATAAATTTGCCCGCAATAAGTGACTGACATGTTTTTCATTTCAGTTTAAATGCACGTGTCTTGAAGAAAAATTTTACTATTATTTTTTTCCTGATTAGCATCTCCCTGGTTGGAATTATTTATATCCAGTGGAACTGGATATCCACTATGGTAGAAAACAAAGAGGAAGAGCTGAATCATAAGCTGAATGATGTAACGTCAGATGTTTTCCGTGAACTGATTGAATATAAACAAACGGCTCTATCCGGCAGTCAGTTGCTTCGTTCACCACAAAGTTTCGGATTTATACCTTCGGAGCAATTCAGAAGGGAACTTATGAGGCCCTTGTTGATTTCACAAAGATTTAGTTATCAGGAAATGTCAGATATTCTTCGAAAAGCGTTCAACTATCGTGGACTAAAGGACACTAAATTTGAGTTTTGTATTTTCTCTGGCGGCGGTTTTAGTTCTACTATATTTTCAAGTAACAACGAGTTAAAATCACCCAACTACTTCTCCGCGTTCACTGATACTGTTCACAACCTCCGAACGCTTTTACCGATCATTGCTAATACAATGGAACTTAATGGCACTGAGCCCATTGAAACACTTTCCATCGTAGTGCCTGACTATAAAGCGGTTGTAATGAAACAAATGCGGTGGATGATATTTGGTGTAATTTTTTTCACGCTGATTATCGTAAGTGCGTTTTATGTAACGGTCAGGACTTTATTAATGCAGAAAAAACTGAGCGAGATTAAAAATGATTTCATCAACAATATGACGCATGAATTTAAAACTCCGCTGGCAACGATTTCTCTGGCGGTGGACGCAATGCGAAATGAAAAGGTTGTTCATGATCGCGAAAAATCGGCGTATTTCAGCAGTATTATTAAGGAAGAAAATCGAAGGATGAACAAACAGGTTGAGACCATTTTACAAGCAGCCCTGATTGACAGACAAGAATTGCAATTAAAACTACAACCCCTGCATATTAATGAAGTGATACGACGGGTAATGGGAAACTTTAAACTGCAATTGGACGAAATCCACGCGCAGATATTTTTACAATTGGAAGAAAATTATGATTTGGCGCAGGCTGACGAAGTGCATTTTACCAATTTGATTTCCAACCTGATTGACAATGCCATAAAATATTCGCGCGATAAATTAACCATACGGATACAAACACATCGCAGCGGAAAAAATATGCTTATCAAAATAGAAGATAACGGCATCGGCATGACGAAAGAAACGCAGCGACGCATATTTGAAAAATTCTTTCGTGCACATACCGGCAATGTGCACAATGTAAAGGGATTTGGACTGGGACTCAGTTATGTGAAGTCGGTGGTCGATGCTCACAACGGTCGTATAAAAGTGGAAAGCACAGTTGGCAAAGGAACTGTTTTCACACTTGAAATACCGCTTATAAAGCAGGAAAAAGTTTATATGGCAGTAAATTCTTTGGGGTAAATTATAGGCTCATTTTGAGTTTCTCATTGGGTAGAAATAAACAGCCATCTCCATAGCTGAGAAACCGGTAGTCGTTTTTTAGCGCAAATGAATAAGCGGTTTTCCAGTCAGGCCCGATCAGAGCTGACACCAGCATCAGCAAAGTAGAATAGGGCTGATGAAAATTCGTAATAAGACCGTCAACTATTTTAAATTGATATCCCGGTAAAATGAACAATTGTGTTTTAGTGATCAGTTTTTTATTGGGTTGTTTATCAATCCAGGAAACTAACAATTTTAATGATTCTTCCGCAGAGAGTTCCGCGGCTGATTCATATGCAAACCATTGATCCAGACTTAACTCCGCAGAAGTAATATTCTCATTTTTACTGACCATCAATCCGAGCCAATAAAGTGTTTCAAGTGTTCTCAGCGAAGTTGTTCCAACAGCAATAATCGTTTTCTTCAATTTTGATATTAATCTTTCGACTGATTCTAAATTTAATTCTATAAATTCTTCATGCATTCGATGTTCTGAAACATTTTCATTTTTAACAGGTAAAAATGTACCGGCTCCAACGTGTAAAGTGAGATATATTGAGTCTACCCCTTCTTCCGATAAACTACCAAGCAGTGTTTTGGTGAAATGCAGACCCGCTGTAGGAGCTGCGACTGAACCTGATTCCCTGGCATAAATCGTTTGATATCTCTCGGTATCTGAAATCTCGGCAGTCCTGTTAAGATACGGAGGAAGTGGTATCAACCCCATTTGGTTCAATACAAACTCAAAGGGTAGAAATGCAGGAGTCCACGAAAATTCAATTATAAAGTAGTCGGTATTTTTTCCAACAAAACGGGCCTCCAATATAGTTTCACCTATCTGCTTTTTCAGAATCTGATTTTGTTTCCATTTTGAAGACCCTCCAATTAAACAGTTCCATAGAACTTTTCCAGTTTGCTCCATTGCATTGTGAATGCCATATTTACCATCATTTGGCCTTAGGCAAAAAATTTCAATTTGACCACCGGTTGGTTTTTGAAATTTGATACGTGCTTCTATGACCCTGCTGTTATTAAAAACCAACAATGAATTATTTGGAAGTACTTCTGGTAGTTCTTCAAATAAACCTTCTTTAAGCTGCCCATTTCTCCAAATCAAAAGCTTGGATTTTTCCCTTTGATCTAAGGGGTAACGAGCGATTTTCTCATCCGGCAATTCATAACCAAAATCAGAAAGCATGGCGCCGTCGGGAATTTGAGTTTTTTTGATCATCAGTACTGTTTATACACAGGAATGCACAGTGATTAACATGATATGCACAGTGGAAGATATTTTTTAGGCCATATAATTGATTCAAACCCATGCCTATAGCTAGTTACACCCATGCAAATTTTTGTGGAAAAATTAAAATCCCATAATTTAGTTTGTAAAGTGGGAAAAAGTGTTATTTTGTGTTAATTATTATAAACATTGTTTCAAGTCCTTATAAATGAATGGTTTTCTTGGAGAATACGAGGTGACGCTCGACGCAAAAGGGCGGTTCCTCCTGCCGGCTTCGCTAAAAAAGCAGACCGGAGAGGACGCGGGTTCATTTGTTATAAACCGGGGTTTTGAAAAATGTTTGGGCCTGTATCCCATGAAAAGTTGGGAACCCATTTTTGAACAGATAAGCAAATTGAATGATTTTGACCCGAAGGTAAGGTCATTCCGAAGATATTTCCTGAACGGTGCCACCATGATGGAGTTGGATGGAGCAGGGAGGTTGTTGATCCCACAAAATCTAAAAGAGTATGCGGGACTCGAGAAAGATATGATCCTGGTAACAGCAGTAAATAAAATAGAAATCTGGGACAAAGTTAAGTACCAACAGTTCTTTGAAACCTTTTCACCCGATGATTTCAGTGGCTTGGCAAACGAGGTGATGAATGGCAAAACTGACAAATGAACTATATGAGGGACTCAAATCCCGCATATCATATACCCGTATTGCTTTCAGAAGCGATGGACGGTTTGAATATCAGGGCGAACGGGGTCTATGTTGATTGCACTTTTGGCGGAGGTGGACATTCAGCACAGATCCTGTATCACCTGAACAACGATGGGCGACTTTTTGCTTTTGACCAGGATGGAGATGCGAAAAGCAACAGTCTGCCTGATGAGAGATTTGTCTTCATACCACACAACTTTCGTCACCTTACCAGATTTCTTCGTCTGAATGGAATTGCGGCTATAGATGGTATCCTGGCCGATTTGGGTGTGAGCAGTCACCAGTTTGATGAAGCAACCAGAGGGTTTTCTACCCGTTTGGATGCCAACCTGGATATGAGGATGGACAGAAGACAATCACTGACTGCAGAAATTATTCTCAATACTTATTCTGAACAAAAATTACAGGAGATGTTCGGTTTGTATGGAGAAGTAACAAATGCGAAAACCTTATCCAGAACCATAGTAAATCTTCGAAGCAAAACACCATTTCGGACAGTAAATAGTTTTAAACAGGCTACTGCTGATTTGGTAAGAGGTAATCCCAACAAGTATTATGCTCAGGTTTTTCAGGCATTACGTATCGAAGTAAATGACGAAGCAGGTGCACTGCGTGAAATGCTGGAGCAGGTTCCAATGTTGTTAAGGCCAGGAGGGCGGATTGTAATTATAAGTTTCCATTCGCTGGAAGACAGGATAGTCAAACAATTTTTCAAAACTGGTCAATTTGAAGAAAAAGAAGAAAGTGACCCTTTTGGAAATTCTAAAGTTAGTTCGCCGTTCCGGGTAATAACAAAAAAACCGATTGTTCCCTCGGAAAATGAACTGAGAGTTAATCCACGAGCAAGAAGTGCCAGAATGAGAATTGCAGAGAAAATATGAAATCAGCATATAAGCATTATGAAATCCCATCCCTTGAAAGTCAAATTATTTAGTCCTGCGAATTTGAAAGAGTTAATCCCGAACTAAGAAATCTCAGTATGATAATCGTACCCTAATTTTTTTTTATTCATCACACTGGTATTATGAAATTATTCGGAAATAAAAAAAACAAGGCAAAAAATCTTAACCGCTATCAGTGGATGATTCACAACCTTCCGTTTTTTCTTTTCCTTTCATTCCTTGCTGTGATTTACATATACAATGGTCATTACGCCGACCGGGTGGTGCGAGACATTGGAAAGACGTCGAAGGAACTTCAGGAATTGCAATATGAATTTAAAAACCTGAAAAGCGAAGTTATGTTTCGCAGCAAACAAAGTGAATTGGCCAAAGCGGTTGAACCATTTGGATTAAAACCCCTGTCTTCACCTCCATTGGTCCTTAGTGATAGTCTAAAAAATTGAAACAATTTTTATCACCCATATCCCCGATACCCGGTGGAATTAAGAAGAGATATACTTTGGAGGGTTTACCTGTGTTTCCTGGGAATGGTCTTAATATGTATGGCTGTACTGGGAAGAGTATTTTTTATTCAACATATGCAAGGGAAATATTGGAGGGCATTGAGCGATAGTTTGCATCAGAAATATGTTGACCTCAGCGCGGAAAGAGGATCAATTTATAGTGAAGACGGAAATATGTTAAGTACTTCGGTCCCATACTTCAATATCTATATTGACTTCGGAGCAGATGGTTTGCGTGACAAGAACGGGAAACGATTTAAGGAAAATCTGGATTCTCTCTCATATTGCCTTTCCAGTCTTTTCAGGGATCAGTCATCAAGCGCTTATAAAAAACAACTAAATCAGGGTTATCGCGATGACGACCGTTATTATCTTCTTCAACGAAATCTAAGTTTTGATCAGTACAAGCAACTTCGAACATTTCCTCTGGTACGTGAAGGCAGAAACAAGAGTGGATTTATTATTGAAACTTCAAGTAAAAGGCTAAATCCCTTTGGCTTACTTGCAAACCGTACAATTGGTTTATCGCGAAACAACGCTCAGAATGTGGGTTTGGAAAGAACCTACGACAGTCTGTTGCGTGGTGAAAATGGCAGGAAGCTGGTCCGTTATCTCAATGCAGGAACATATATACCCGTAGAAGGATATGAAATTGATCCCGAAAACGGCAAGGATGTGCTGACAACAATCGATGTGAATACGCAGGATATTGCGGAAAATGCCCTGCTTTCAATGCTGGTCGAAAATGAATGTGAACATGGCACCTGCATTGTCATGGAAACGTCTACCGGGAAGATCAGGGCCATGGCCAACCTTGGCAAACAACCAGATGGCAGCTATTGGGAAGATTTGAACTATGCAATCCGGGCATCCGAGCCTGGTTCCACATTTAAACTTGCAACACTATTATCATTATTGGAAGACCATCAGGTCCGTTTATCGGACCATCTGAATATTGAAGGAGGAACATGGAAAATAGGCACAAGAACCGTTCATGACTCTGAAAAACAGGAAGTCAGCGACGTTACAGTGGAGCAGGCTTTCGAACACAGTTCTAACGTGGGAATGGCCAAGCTGGTTATGGCTCATTATGCACAGCATCCACAACAATTTGTAGACCATCTCAGGAAACTCCATCTCAATCAGATCACTGGCATCGATCTGGCTGGTGAAACTTCACCCATTATTAAATCACCGGCATCAAAAACCTGGAGCGCAAGCACGTTGCCCTGGATGGCATTTGGATATGAAGTACTCATTAGTCCCTTGCAGACACTTACACTTTATAATGCAGTAGCGAACAATGGCAAAATGATGAAGCCATATCTCGTCAATTCTATTCAATACGCGGGTGGTATCGAAATGCAGACCCAGCCCGTTGTCGTAATGGATAAAATATGTACCGATGAAACGCTGAGTGAATTGAAGACATGCCTCGAAGGTGTTTGTGTGAAGGGCACTGCAAAGTCAGCATTTAAAAATACTTTTTATCCGATTGCGGGTAAGACTGGAACCGCACTGATAGCTAATGGCAACCGGGGTTATGCAGATCATATTTATCAATCTTCGTTTGCAGGTTATTTTCCTGCGGATCACCCCAGGTATACCTGTATAGTTGTCATAAAAAATAAACCGTTTTCCAAAAATTACCTGGGAGCAAAAGTAGCTGCGCCGGTCTTTCGCGAGGTAGCCGACAAACTAATGAGCATGAATGAAATGGTACCTGATAGTAACCTGCTTTCTTCCTATACAAACCTGATGAGAAAAGACAGTACCAGGTACTACTATACAGGATCTGCGGAATCAATTAAAAACATATTCTATTCGCTGCATATTCCTTATATGGATTCTTCTCTGGATAAAAAATGGGCAGCAGTCTATCGCGAAAAAAACCTGCCGGTTGTAAAAACAAAAAATGAGGACCAAAAACAAATACCTGATGTGAAAGGCATGGGATTAAAAGATGCTTTGTTTTTACTTGAGTCGAAAAATATAAAGGTCACAGCGAAAGGCACTGGAAAAGTAAAATGGCAAAGTATTTCTCCGGGAACATTAGTATCAAAAAATCAAAAACTTACCCTCGATCTGAATTAATGATTCTACAGGAAATATTATATAAGGTAGCTATACGGTCCGTTCATGGAAGAATGGATGTGGATGTAAAGGACCTGCAATTGGATTCCCGTAAAGTAGGAAAGGGTTCTGCTTTCATAGCGATAAAAGGTACTGTTACAGATGGTCACCAATTTATAGAAGCCGTTTCCGCCCTCCATCCTGCAGCCATTATTTGTAATCAAATGCCTGGTGATTTTAAGAATGATATTACTTATGTTCAGGTTGAGGATACGACTATAGCTTCCGGTTTAATTTCTCACAATTTTTTTGGTCATCCTTCCGAAAAATTGAAATTGATAGGCGTAACGGGTACTAACGGAAAAACAACTATTGTAACTCTTTTGTACAAACTGTTTTCATCTCTGGGATACACATGCGGTATGTTAAGTACCGTGGAAAATTATATAGGAAGTAAAACAGTTCCTGCAACACATACCACACCTGATGCCGTTTCTTTAAACAGTCTGTTACATGAAATGGTAAAAGAGAATTGTAGCCATGTATTTATGGAGACAAGCTCTCATGCGATTCATCAGCACAGAACGGAGGGATTGAATTATCACGGAGGCATATTCAGTAATATCACACACGATCACCTCGACTATCACAAAACATTCGAAGAGTATTTGCGCGTTAAGAAATTGTTCTTCGATGGTCTTTCCTCAGCGGCTTTTGCTTTGACAAATGCCGATGACAAGAATGGGCTTGTCATGTTACAAAATACGGCAGCTGCTAAATTTTCATATAGTCTGAAAACAGCTGCAGATTATAAGGGAAAGATTCTTGAAAATAATTTAACCGGCTTGGTCATGTTGGTGAATGATCAGGAAGTGCATTTCCGGCTTATTGGCGAATTCAATGCTTATAACCTGTTGGCGGTATATGGTGCAGCAATTTGTTTGGGAGAAGAAAAATCTGAGATACTTCGCAATCTGAGCGTGCTAACCGGTGCAGAAGGGAGATTTGATTATCTGATTTCACCCAAAGAGAAAATTGTAGGAATAGTGGATTATGCACATACTCCTGATGCTTTAGAAAATGTATTGACCACTTTGCGGAAGCTTCGCAAAAA
>DATHPV010000405.1:0-3296 GCA_035483495.1 Puia sp. | reverse complement strand
TCTACATGAATAATAAAATCTTTTCTGTGCGTGGAAATTAATATACCGGCTCGATATTCTTTTACCAATACACACACCACGTAGTCCCCTCCTCTGGGAGCAATTCCTGAGATAAGTCCCGTATTTCGGTTTATGGTGACTAAGGATCCAAGCGGCTGAATTCCGGAATAACCAGATCGATAAATAAGTTCCTCCAGGGTAGACGGTGGTCCCGGATTTGTTACAACAGCATTATTGATGCTGCCTCCATAATATCCGGGAGCAAATTCATAAGTCAGGGAATCCCCATCTGCATCTACCGCGCTGTAGTCAAGTTGAAATCTTTTGTTCTGACAAATAAGTACGGTATCTTTTATTCCGAAGTCCGGGTTTGAATTCACTCCGCTGGCACCAATGGAATTCGTGCCCTGAATCTGACAGAAATAGGAAGCTCCCACATTTACATTGGGAGATAAATTACTTATGCCATCTATACGACAGCAACGCTGATAAATTACCATATAACCGATGGGGTCCCTGGGAATTTCAATTACGGTGGTAAACTCACGTATCCAGTAACAAACCGGAGAAGGATTTATAATACATGGACTCGGTGTACTCAGGTTTATTTGATAACTATTGCTAAGGTTAGCAACCACATTGCTGTATAATAGTCCGTTGGATGTTTTGTAAATACCCATTACCACACTTGCTTCCAGCTGGCCCAGTGTAGACTGGCAGCTGATAAACAGCCGGAGTCTTAACTGATACCTGTCATAATTGGCATTCGTAGTTGAAGGACCGAGATAAGTATAATGAATTTCCCCGCCCTTAATATGTTTTGCGTAAACCGAAAAGGTTAGGGTAGTTAAAAAAACGGATAAGAACAGTATTTGTAAAAGTCTGTGCACAATAGGGTAACTTCTTTAGATTAAACGGGAATTTTTCCAAGGAACTGATCAACAAAAGAATTACACAGGCTGGTATTTTCGATCATGCCCATATGGGCGGTTTGGGTCAGAATGTGAATGTAAGAAATTTGGGGTAAATGGCATTGTTCCAGTGCGTCTTTAAGAGGCACAGCCTTGTCTTCTTCTCCCATAATAAATAGTACTGGTTTGGTGATTGACTTTAGTACACTCGTAGTGGAAGGCCGATTCTTCATTGCATTCAGATAAAGTACGAGAGAGTCCTCTTTAAAGTTGGCGTAGCGTTCAATTAGTTTCCGGATTTCTTCCGGATATTTTGATTTAAAATAATCTGAAAACAATCCGGGTATTGCCTGTTCGATGAAGAGTGGAGATCCGTGTTTTTGGATGAACCTGATATTTTTATCGCGGGCTTCTTTTTTTTCATCAGAATCTGCATAAGAACTGGAATGAAAAAGCCCCAGTGCACTGATTCTTTCAGGATATTTTTCAGCAAATGCCAGTGAAATATAACCTCCCATACTATGGCCGATCAATACCAGCCTGTCGATATTTTCGAAATCTGCGATTGCGTGAATGGATTCTGCAAAGTCTTTGAGTTCCGGAACTGATTTATTAAATGAAGAATGTCCGCTGCCCGGAAGATCGGGAAGGATCCATTTGTATTTGTTTTCCAATCCCTTCAAAAGGGGATGCCAGATCCTGCGGTCTTCCGTGAATCCATGTACCAACATCACAGGCATACCGGTTCCTTTTATTTCATATTCCAAAGATTCACCCCTGAACTGTATGCTTTTTTGCATGATTCCGATTTTTATATAGACTATAACTGCGGAATATTATGATGGCCAGGATGGGTAATACCGCTGTATTCATTCTTTGCATTCCAAAAGGGAAAACAATTAATAACACGCTGGCAAGGATTGCAGTGGCCAGAAAATAATATTTTACCCAGGCTGTTTTTTTTCGAATGAAGAAAACGGCAATGATATGGGTAGGTAATGCCCACAAAATATTAATATTATTTCTACACACATCATCAATTCTTCCCAGCCACATATAAGTCATCAGTAAACCAATCAATCCCAGCAGCGTAAAAAATAAAATGTCAAAAACTAAAAGACCCCTGACTGCTCCCGTGTTATTTTTTAAAAAATAGAGCGATACACTTAATATGAACAAGAGAGTGAAAAAAAGCATCGGAGTAAACCAGCCTGCACTCAATTTTTCTGCTGGAAATTGAAGCAGTGTTCGCCTTTCAAGTACCATCGGTTTATTGCCTTCATGCGCACTGTCCATTCCTTTGTATAAATAGTCAGGCAGAAAATGGATGGATTCTATATTCGTGGGTTTAATATCGAGATTTTTTCCGAGCAACATGTCTATGCCAAATTCAGGCCAGTCCTGGTGTTCGCGCTCCAGGTATTTATGAATCATATCCCTGTAGCTCATACCTGGTCCGCTGATTAAACTTTCTGTTGAATGCGGAACTACTGAACTGTTTACAGAAAAAATGTCTTTATATAAAACCGAATCGTTTGTATTTGATTCTATTATCCGGGCAGCACGTGTGGTGCAATTATCTGTATGAAAATGATATTGGTAAAGGCGGTTTTCATCCATGGTATTTTTCCGGAGCGACTCGTACAGGCGGTTTTTTTCTTCACAACTTAAATTCAGGATTTGCTCCACTACATTGCGGTGTTCATCTTCATATTCCTTCATGAAACTATCCAGGGGCTCTGCCGAAAGGGAATATAACATGATGCCGCGTGTAAAATAAAAATAAAACAGCGGGTCACTGTCGTCAAATGTTCCGTAGTTGTAAACAATATCCATTCCTCTTCGCGCATCCCTTATCCGGATGGCGGTGTGTCCAAACAATGAATACAGTTCATTTCCCGGCGAACAGGTGAGCAGACTGATTTCCATGGTACAGGAATCCGGTGTTACCTGGGCGCGGGAAAGAAAACTTAAAACGGATAAAAATAAAATGATTGCAGTACGCTTCATTCCCACGCTTTATTTCTGAAATATAAATTGTTTTTTACCGGCTGTAATTTGGTGATTCGCGGGTGATTTCGACGTCGTGCGCATGACTTTCCTGCATGCCTGCATTTGTGATTTTGATGAATTGGGCTGTTTGTAAAGCAGAGATATTTTTGGCACCACAGTAGCCCATCCCGGCCCTCAGTCCTCCCACATATTGTTGAACCACTTCACTGAGATTTCCTGTAAATGCTACTCTGCCTTCGATACCTTCCGGTACGAGCTTTTTTATGCCGTCTTCCACATCCTGAAAATATCTGTCGCCGCTGCCCTGTGTCATGGCTCCCAATGACCCCATTCCCCGGTACTGTTTGAATTTTCTGCCTTCGTAAATAATTG
>DATHPV010000404.1:0-7943 GCA_035483495.1 Puia sp. | reverse complement strand
CAGAGAACATTTCAGAAGCGCTGGCGATAGCAAAAAAAAGAAAGATGTTTGTTTCAGAATCCTTCCTGATTGGTTCAGCTGAAGACGGGAAGGCCGTTATCATTGAAAAGACTCCCGATTCTGTGGGATTGTACGACCCGGGGAAAAATGAAATTATTTGTGCAAATCATTTTCAAAGTAAGGAGCTCGCAAATTTAAGATCGAACAGGATACAGATCAAACAAAGCGCGTCAGATTATCGGTATCGACGCCTGGAAGAGCTACTCCATGCAACTCCGAAAAATTCAGTTGCAAAAACTGTAAGAATATTGAGGGACCGGAGCGGTATGGAAAATTCGGATATCGGTCAGGGTAATGAGAAAACCGTGAATCAGATGATTGCCCATCACTCTATTATTTTTGAGCCTCAGAAACAGCTGGTATGGGTTTCAACCGGACCCTGGCAATTAGGTGAGTTTGTCTGTTATGATTTGAATAAAGTATTTTCGCTGGCTGGCATGAAATCGAATCGGGAAATTGCAGATTCAGCATTAAACCTGCCAGCAGATTCTTTTCTGTTAACAAATAAGTATCAGCTTTTTCTGGATTTTCGCAGATATAAAAAAGAGGTCGGTGAAGGTAAAGATGTAAATCCTGACAGCCTGATACTCAGCAACCCGAATTTTTATCAGTCCTACCAACTGGCCGGTAATCTGATGTTTAAGAAAAAATTATATAAAACAGCGGAACAGTATTATCGGGCAGCGCTTTCAAAAGAAATTGCCACGAAAAAAGAAGAGAATGATATCCGGGATCAGATCGCGAAGTGTGAGGAAAAACTGCGGTAGAGTGTGAGCGTGTGAGAGTGTGAGAGTGTGAGAGTGTGAGAGTGTGAGGGTGTGAGGGTGTGAGAGTGTGAGAGAAAAATTGAACTAAGATAAAAATTATCCCAATGAGCGTAAACTTATTACCTGTCAATACTCTCACGCCCTCACACTCTCACACTCTCACACTATGTTAATAGGCGTTGGCATTGACATCATTGAGACAGAGCGAATCGCCCTTCGGGTCGGCAGAGACTCCGGATTTCGGGATCTTGTATTCTCAAAAGAAGAAATCATGTATTGTGAATCAAAGGCATTTCCGTTTCAACATTTTGCTGCCCGGTTTGCAGCCAAAGAAGCATTTCTGAAGGCCGTTGGAACCGGATGGGATTCTGGTTTATCTTTCCATGAAATTGAAATCCTCAATGATCCGAAAGGCAAACCAACTATCCGTATTTCCGGTGAAACTGAAAAGCAGTTACTACCATTGGGAATCCAAACCATTCATGTATCAATGTCGCATTTAAAATCGATGGCTACCGCTGTTGTTATTCTGGAATCATGAGCTATCAGAAAACCCCTGCATTTTTAAATCAAGCGGAGATCCGGGAATTACAGGAAAGGAAACTTCGCGAGCTCATCACGTATATAAAACATAATTCTCCATACTACCAGCGCATTTTTAATCTGCATAAAATAATTCCGGATAGTATAAGAACCTTACAGGACCTTACTCAATTTCCTTTCACAACCAAAGAAGATTTACAACTTTATAATGACGAGTTTCTCTGTGTTCCCAGAGAATCTGTGCTCGAATATACTTCCACGTCGGGCACGCTCGGCACACCCGTTACAATCGCTTTAACGGAAAAGGATCTGCAGAGGCTCGCGCTGAATGAATACGGCTCATTTACATGCGCAGGAGCAACTCAGCATGATATATTTCAACTGATGCTCACCCTCGATCGCCAGTTCATGGCTGGCATGGCATATTATTCAGGGATTCGTTTGCTGGGTGCCGGCATTATCCGTTTGGGACCGGGAGTGCCTTCCTTGCAATGGGAAACAATATTCAGGTTAAAGCCTACCGTAATTGTTGCAGTTCCATCCTTTATTTTGAAGCTGATTGATTATGCCAATGACCATAATATAAAACCTTCTTCCTCTTCGGTAAAAAAAGCCATATGCATTGGAGAAAATATCAGGCAACCCGACTTCTCTTTGAATATACTCGGGAAGAAAATTACTGATCAATGGAATATTCAATTGTTTTCCACGTATGCATCAACTGAAATGCAGACCGCCTTCACCGAATGTACAGTCGGCAGGGGCGGACATCATCAACCGGAACTTGTTATTGTGGAAGTATTAAAAGAAAACGGCCAGCCTGTTGAAGCCGGAGAAGCGGGAGAAGTTACAATTACAACATTGGGAGTAGAAGGCATGCCTCTGTTGAGATATAAGACGGGTGATCTTTGCGCAGTTCATCATGAACCCTGCTCCTGTGGTCGTAATACCTTGAGGCTATCCGCTGTGATCGGAAGAAAAAAACAGATGATCAAATTCAAAGGGACCACATTATTTGCGCCAGCGCTTTTTGATCTGCTGACAGGAATGGAAGATATTACTGATTTTGTTGCAGAAGTATTCTCCAATGAAATAGGCACGGACGAAGTTTTGCTACACCTGCTTTCGAAAAAACAAACGGAAGAATCGGATCATCGGATTCGTGCTTATTTGCAGGCAAAATTGCGGGTTACTCCACATATCAGGTATATATCTGCGGAAGAAATACACAAATTGCAATTTCCGGGTGAAGGAAGAAAACCGGTGAAGTTTATTGATAAACGAAGTTGAGTGGGTGACGGATGACGGTTGACCGTTTGAAGCGTGAGAATATCTTTTTCGATTAAATAATGATGAAATATTTTTTAAATTTTATACTAGTTATTACGATTTGCAATACAGCTTTTGCAATCTCATCCGTCATCCGTTCCCGCACGTGCGAGATCAACCGTCAACCGTTCCCGCGCGTGCGGGATCATCCGTCATCGGTCCTCGACACCACCTCCCTCAACCGCCCCGCATTTTATAAAGCCATGCAGGGCAACAATAAAGAACTGGTTAACGCTCAGTTAACGGAATTGAAAACACTGGAACCAAAGAACGCGCAGAATGCTTTTTTGGGAACCATGACCATGAAAAAAGCAGGTCTGGGGGGTAGTCCTTCAGCAAAACTCCATCTCTTTAAAGAAGGACATAAAATGCTGGAAGCGGCAATTATGGAGGACCCGAACAATGCAGAGTTTAGATTCCTTCGCTTACTGATACAGGAAAATGCGCCAGGAATACTTGGTTATAGAAACAACGAAGAAAAAGACTGTGAAATCATCCGGAAATCCTATAAATCTCTTCCTCCCGACCTTCAGCATGTGATCGCTGACTACAGCAAAAAATCGAAGTTTTTAAAGCTTGAGGTTTCTTAACTTCGAACCTACAATGGGCAAAAAAGTTTTAGCAGTATTTTATTCGCAATCCGGCCAGTTAGAACAGATTATAGATCATTTTATCCAACCATTTGTGGAAGCTGGGGCCTCCGTGGAAAAACTACGTGTGTACCCCAATCAGGCTTATCCCTTCCCATGGACAGGCAGATCATTCTTTTCAGTTATGCCCGATTGTGTTCAGCAGGTCCCTGGCAAACTCCAGGATTATACTTTTAAGGAATCCCGGTACGATCTGATTGTGTTTGGTTATCAGGCCTGGTTTCTTTCTCCGAGCATTCCTTCCAACACCCTTATGTTTGACCCCAGGTTCAGGCAGATTGCAAAGGGTACTCCGATTATAACAATTACAGGCGCAAGAAATATGTGGATAAGCGCCATGGAAAAAATTAAGCCTGTTTTGAAGAATATGGATGCGAAACTGGTTGGTAATATTGCCCTGGTAGACAGGCATCACAATTTCGTTAGTTTCGTCACTATCTTTTACTGGATGTTTAAGGCTAAGAAAGAACGTTTGTGGAATATCTTTCCGATTCCCGGAGTTTCGGAACAGGATATTCTGAATACAAAAAATTATGGAACAACCGCAATTCCATATCTTGAAAAGGGTAACTGGCAAGGATTTCAGGAAGAACTCGTGCAACAGGGTGCCGTACCTGTGAAGTACGCACTCATGTTCATTGAGAGCAAAGCAAGAAAGATTTTTAAGATCTGGGCAGGCATTATTTCTAAACGCAAAAAAAAAGATGCCTGGCTTGTTGCATTCAAATATTATCTTTTAATTGCGCTATTTATAGCCGCTCCTATAATTCTTACGGTTGATGCGATCTTGTTCAAGCCATTTCTACAAAAACGTATAAAGAGACAAAAACAATATTATTCAGGAGTGAATTAACCCGGCAATGAAGATGGAGTTCAAAGAGGTATATATTACAAAAACAGCTACTTATTTTCCCAATGAGCCGGTCTCGAACGACGAAATGGAGCAATTCCTTGGACTGATAAATAAAAGCCCATCCAAGTCAAAACGAATTGTGCTGCGTAATAACGGAATAAAAAATCGTTTTTACGCCCTTACAAAAGAGGGCAAACCCACTCATACGAATGCGGGGATGACCGCCATGTCAATCCGGAAGATGTTGAATGACGACGTTGATCAAATCAGGTCAATTGATCTGCTGGTCTGTGGTACATCTTCCCCCGATCATATTATGCCTTCTCACGCGGTGATGGTGCATGGTGAACTTCCTGAAGCCGGAGCCATAGAAGTGGTTTCTCCTTCCGGAGTCTGCTGTGCCGGCATGCACGCTCTGAAATATGCATATATGTCTGTCAAAACGGGCGATTCAAAGCACGCTGTGGCAACCGGATCAGAACGTTTTTCAGCTGCATTAAAATCGGAGATATTTGAAGATGAAGCAAAGAAACTCAGGGAATTAGAAGATAACCCCTACATCGGTTTTGAAAAAGAATTTCTGAGATGGATGTTATCCGACGGAGCCTCTTCATTTCTCTTGTCTGATAAAAAAAACAGCGACGGATTCAGTCTCAAGATTGAGTGGATAGAAGGTGTTTCCTATGCACATGAAATGGAAGCCTGTATGTATATGGGTGGGGAAAAACTCGAGACCGGTAAACTAAAGAGTTATCTGGACTATAGTCCGGAGGAGGTGTTGTCGAAGTCCATCATGAGCATCAAACAGGACGTGAAATTATTGAGCGAGAATATTGTACCGCTGGGCGGAATAAAACTTTCCAAACTTTTTAAGGAGAAAGGACTGAACTCTGCAGACGTGGACTATTTTCTGCCGCATATGTCGAGTGAATTTTTTAGAGCCAAGATTTACGAACAGTTACAGAAAAACGGTACGCCGATCGAATACGACAAATGGGTGGTCAATCTCAGCAGCCTGGGAAATGTTGGTGCGGGATCTGTATATTTTATGGTCGATGAAGTTTTCAATAGTGGTAAATTGAAGGTGGGACAGAAGATCCTGTTATTGGTTCCCGAAAGTTCCCGGTTCTCTTATATGTATGCTTTGCTCACAGTTTGTTAGAAGGCTGAAGGAAAAGTATGGAAGTGTGATCATCCGTCATCCAAAATGGCTTTAAGCTTAAGAAATGAAAAAAGACGAAATCCCCCAGGACCTGGGAGCCTTGGGAAAAATTACCACAGAGATTGTTTATGCAGTGGATGAATCAGGCAACTACACAACTGCTCCCAGTAACGGTTGGGAGGTAAAATCTTCAGCATTGGACGTGGCATGGAAAGACGTGGAGAAACGAATTGCAGATGCCCGGCAAAAAGTATTACAGAAAGAAGCCAGCCCGATTTTATATTTCATGGAACTCCGCGTAATGGACATTCCCATCGTTGCGGCCTATACCGGTTTCTGGAAATGGCAGGTAAAAAAACATATGCAATATGCAGTTTTTGAAAAGCTTTCCACTTCGAAGCTCGAAAAATATGCAGCCCTGTTCGAAGTTTCGGTGGAAGATTTAAAAACAATGCACACAAATGAAACTTGATTTTCAGCACACCCAGGCCGCCCACTGTGAAAACGGCGTAACAACCAGCCTTCTTCGGCATCATGGAGTAAATCAGATCACTGAACCGCTGGCTTTTGGAATTGGCTCGGGGCTCTTCTTTGTTTATATTCCTTTCATGAAAATAAATAACGGTCCGGCAATCGCTTTCAGAACTCAGCCTGGACTTATTTTCAAGAGAACCTGCAAGTCGCTCGGCATTCAGGTGGAAAGAAAAAAATTCAGATCCAGGGAAGAAGCGGAAAAAGTATTGATGGAATGTCTTGCCGCCGGTCAGCCGGTCGGCTGTCAGGTGGGAGTTTATTACCTGACTTATTTTCCGAAAGAATATCGGTTTCATTTCAACGCACATAATCTGATTGTATTTGGTAAAGAAGAGGACAACTACCTTATCAGCGACCCTGTAATGGAAATGGCAACTTCCCTGAGCAGTTATGAACTGGAAAGAGTTCGTTTTGCCAAGGGTGCTTTTGCACCGAGGGGGCAGCTTTATTATCCAAAAGGCAAAATCGAAGTAACCGACGAACAGATTAAAAAGGCAATCAGAATTGGTGTTAAACACAATATTCGTGATATGTTGCATATTCCAGGTCCGATTGCCGGAATAAACGGAATACGTTTTACCGCCAAAAGAATCAGAAAATGGCGCGATAAACTGGGTCCTCAAAAAGCAGGCAGCTATCTTGCCCAGCTCGTTCGTATGCAGGAAGAAATCGGTACAGGTGGTGGTGGATTTCGTTTTATTTACGGAGCATTTTTACAGGAGGCGTACGCATATTTGAAACTCGACGAACTGATTGATATCTCCAAACAATTCACCCGGTCGGGTGATATCTGGCGTTCAGCTGCCGTTCAGGCCGCGGGAATATATAAGGGACGTTTAGGTACGCAGGCAGATTTTGATGTGATGAGTGACTATCTACTTGCTTCTGCCGATATCGAAAAAGCTGCCTTCCAGGCACTTTCCAAAATTAAATGGCCGGTATGAGTGATCCCGCCATACATATTGAGGGACTGGCTTTTCAATATCCGCGGCAGGAAGGTATCCAATTCAAAAATTTTAATCTCGAAATTATTGCGGGAGAAAGATTCGGATTATTTGGTCCGAACGGTGCAGGCAAAACAACCCTGATGAATTTGATGACGGGAATCATCAAGTATTCATCCGGAAGTATTCGACTGCTCGGTCACGAAATCAATCATCATCCGAAGTACATCAATAAATTATTTGGATTCGTACCGCAGGATTTTTCTTTTTATCCACGGTTAACAGCCAGGGAGAATCTCTCATTTTACGGAGCCTGGTATGGCATGGACAAAAATCAAATCAGGACCAGGACCGACGAACTTTTAGAAGTACTTGGTTTAAGCGATGTCGGTAACCGTATACTGGGAACTTTTTCGGGAGGCATGAAAAGAAGAATAAACCTGGCCATCGGAGTTATGCATCAACCAAACGTTTTATTTCTGGATGAACCTACGGTAGGTGTGGACGTTCAGTCGCGGCATGCCATCATTAATTATCTCAAAAAACAAAATGAAAACGGAACGACACTGATATATACTTCCCATCAACTTGAGGAAGCTGCGGAATTATGTAATAACATCGCCATGATGGATAACGGGAGAATTATTGCACACGACAGTCTTGAAGAGCTGCTGCGCAAATACGGACACGATGGAATGGAAGAATTGTTTCTTGAACTCACCGGTAAAAGTTTCCGCGACTGATGCGAATACTTATAGCAACCATTGTAAAAGATATAAAAATATTACTGCGCGACAGGGTAGGGCTCTTCATGATGTTTTTTATGCCTGTCCTGCTCGTGGTAGTTATAACAAGTGTTCAGAACAGCACATTCGAACTGGTCAACAATAATAAAATTTCGCTGATCATTTATGATGATGATAAAGACAGTCTGAGTACACAGCTGATTGAAAGTATTCGTAAAATGGGAATGTTTAATTTGCAGATTTCAGATTCCGCTATCAAAGAATCTGAAATCTCTTCACAAATGCGCAGCAGGGATGCACTCGTTGCGCTCGTTATACCTAAGAATTTTACCGGCTTTATTCAAAAAAAGGCGGA
>DATHPV010000403.1:0-2214 GCA_035483495.1 Puia sp. | reverse complement strand
GACAGTAGTCAAGGATTGTGTTTCACCTCTTGTAAATAAAGCAGATCCATGAGGAGTTGGCAACGGATCAGTTTCCATGGAGAGTGGCCTTATCTGATCCAGTTTTCGGCCATCAAGACGTATTCTTTCATCCACGATCATATTGCGTACTACTTCCCACTGTAAATCAGCGTAATATTTTTTTGCAAGCTTCTTATCAATGTCAGAAATTTCACTCCCCAAACTTTCAATAAGGTCCTTTTTCAGCTGATCAAAAGCTTCACTACGCTGGTGTTTTGTGCTACCGGCTTTTGATATCTGATAAATTCTATCCTTTGCAAAAGCATGAACTTTCGCATTTAACTCCTCATTCGTTTCCGGCTTTTTATAGTCTCTCTTTTCTTTTATTCCTACTTTCTCACGAAGTTCCAACTGCGCCTTTATCTGAATCCGGATTGCATCGTGTGCAATCTGAAGTGCTCCTATTAATTCATCTTCACTGCATTCATTCGCTTCACCTTCTACCATTAAAAGATTTTTATCGGTAGCCGCAATCAGAAATTCAAGAGAAGAAGCTTCCAGCTCAGAACGGGTTGGATTTACAATATATTTTCCATTGAGTTTTGCTATTCTTACTTCACTGATTACTTCTTTAATTGGGATATCAGAAACGGCAAGTGCGGCAGAAGCAGCAAGTCCTGCCAGTGCATCGGGCATAATTTCCGAATCACTGGAGATCAGCGAAACCAAAACCTGAACATCACAGAAATAGTCTTCCGGAAACAGAGGACGCAATGCGCGGTCAATCAATCTGCTGGTCAGTACTTCATAGTCATTTAGTCTGGATTCCCTTTTGAAAAATGATCCCGGAATTCTTCCCGCAGATGCAAACTTTTCCTGATAATCCACCGATAATGGGAAAAACTCCTGGCCCTCTTTGGCTTCCGTATTAGCTACGACGGTTGCGAGAATAATACAATTTCCCTGACGAATCGTAACAGATCCATCTGCCTGACGGGCAAGTTTACCGGTTTCTATGGTAATGGGTAACCCCTCACCAGTCGTAAAGGATACACTAAAAGGTTGTGATAACATAATGAATCATTTGAAATAAATCATACTGAACCAAAGACAGGAGGGGTCAAAAAGTCAGATATTGAAAATAGAGTCACTGAAAAAATGATTCCCAACATAATTGTCGGGAATCTGTTTACTTTCTCAGACCAATCTTCTCTATCAGCTGGCGATAATTTTGCAGGTCGTTGTTGCTCAGGTAAGTCAACAATCTCTTTCTTTTTCCAACAAGCCGCATAAGGCCACGATTGGTAGAAAAATCTTTTTTATTTTCCTTTAAGTGGTCGGAAATCCGGTTGATACGCTCAGTTAATAATGCAATCTGCGCTTCAATTGAACCGGTATTAGTTTCGCTTGTTCCGAACTTTGTGAAGAATTCTGCTGTTTTCTCTTTTGTCAAATAAGGCATCTCAATTTTTTTAAGGCATCCAGATAATATTCTGCTAATTTCGGCGCGAAGGTAGAGAATTATTTGAGAATTATGACGTTTTCATTGAAAATCCCTGACCAGGACAAAGCAATTCATTTATGACAACCTACCTGTATCCGCTTGAACGAAAGCTGATTATAGTAACGGTCATCTCAGACCTGGCTACTGACTACCGGGTCCATAAAATATGTCAAACGCTACATGAAAATGGGTTTCGGGTGATTCTGACCGGTTCCATCAGTAATGGAAGTCTCCCTATCAAATCCCGTGATTATCAGACAAATAGATTAAGAACATGGTTTGGAAGTTCCTTCCTTTTCTACCTCGAATTTAATACGAGGCTTTTTTTCAAGTTATTCAGGGAAAAGGCAGGAATTTACCTTGGCAATGACCTGGATGTAATGCCCGCAACGATGTTGATGGCAAGGTTAAAAAAAAAGCCAATTGTATATGACAGCCATGAATATTTCCTCGGCATCGCTGGTCTGGACAAGAAGCCTATCCGCAGATCAATATGGAAATTCATTGAAACAAGGGTGTTTTCAAAACTTAAATACATGTACACCGTTTCCGATTCAATACGTAACCTATATCTCAGAAACTATCGGGGCAAACTCTCAGTTGTGAGAAATCTTCCCCTAAAGGAACCCATGGTTCCAGCCCTAACGTTGGAAGAGAAAGAATGGATTGAGTCGATTGATCAAAAAATACCTGAAAATAAAAATCTGATC
>DATHPV010000402.1:0-2693 GCA_035483495.1 Puia sp. | reverse complement strand
AAACCGTTCAGTAATTGATAATAAAATATCGTTACTCATTTTGGGAAATTAACAATGAAATGAAGGATAAAAATATCATCTTTAAAGTGTCAGCAGAAATATTTTTCTTCTTTAATTAGTCAACTTACGATATTCGCAGAGCCATAAAAGCAAGTTTCATGTACAAAAAATATTCTTCCACGGCAATCTTTGGAAAAGGCTGGTTTCGTGTGCTGATATTTGTGGTTTCTTTTCTTAGCCTGTTGCTGATTAGCTTAGCTATACTTGTTTTTGGATTTCACAAAGGTGATTTCAGCAGTTCGGGAATTCAATCACTTACGAAAGACGGGAATTTTTGGACAATGACCCTGATTTTTTTTGTTCTTTCTGTTTTAATAACATTTGCCTTTCGTCACTGGATTGACCGAAAGTCATTTATTTCTTTAGGGTTGGATATTGTCGGACGCTGGCGTGAAGCAGTTGCAGGAAGCATGCTCGCTGTTTTTATTATTTCTGCTGTCAGCCTGCTTTTGAAAGCAACCGGTCACCTGAAATGGACGGAAATCATATTCGATCCAAAAATCCTTTTCCTGTCTTTTGGAAGTACAGTCCTGATATCATTCAGTGAGGAACTTATTTTCAGAGGTTATATCCTGAATAATCTTTTGGGGTCCTTTTCAAATTGGATCGCATTGCTGATATCGGCCATTTTATTTATGATTTTTCACTGGACCTCTCTTGGATTTTTTTCTCTGGCCAATAGTTTCGTAATGGGTATAATACTCGGATTGAACTACATATATACCCGCAATCTCTGGTTTTCTATTTGTTTTCATATAAGCTGGAATTTTATGATAGGTCCGATATTAGGGTTTTCAGGTGATGAATCGTTCCAGACCCTGTTACAAACCGAATTAAACGGTGACGAAAATATTACAGGTGGAACAAATGGACTTCAGGGGTCAGTCTTTTTACTGGCCGTATTCCTGGTCAGTCTGGCAGCCCTGTATCTTTTTCTTCAGAAAAAAACTAATCCAGTATCTCAACCAGTTCCAGGTCGAATATAAGGTCCTTTCCCGCCAAAGGATGATTAGCATTTAGAATGATATTCTCATCAGTTACTTCGGTAACTACAACCGGAAATTGCTGACCTTCTGCATTGTTCATATTTAATTGCATCCCGATTTCCGGTTTCATATCCTCGGGAAGTCGCTCTATCGGAAACTCGATGATCATAGAAGGATCTTCCGGTCCGTAAGCGTTTATAAAGGGAATTTCGATCGTTTTTTTATCTCCAACTGCCATACCCTGAACGCCATCATCAAAACCTTTGATTACCTGGCCGCTTCCTACTGTAAATTCAAGTGGGGTACGTCCTGCAGAGGAATCAAAAGTTGAACCATCAGTTAACCTTCCGTGATAATGAATTTTGATTGTGTTACCGGATTGAACGGTCATAAAAAAATTTTAATTGTTAATATTAGTTTGCCATACCGGACCTTAAAATCTTCCATAATATCGGCGAAGTTAATTCAATCTGAATAATGCAAAATCCCTGTCCGTTTATTTATAAGTCACTAGTTTCGTTTTATTTTAAAAATTAACATTAAACTTTGGACTGTAAGCTTTAAGCCTTCAAAATGAATTCTAATCCAAAAATAATTTTCCTTGGTACCCCCGATTTCGCGGTTGCAAGTCTGCGTAGTCTCGTCGAAAACCAATTTCATGTCGCAGCAGTTGTAACGGCACCTGACAAACCATCAGGACGCGGATTGCGCCTGAATGAATCTCCGGTGAAAAAATTCGCACTGCAATATGATATTCCGGTTCTTCAGCCCTTAAAGCTGAAGGAGCCCGATTTTCTGGAGCAATTGAAAAGTTTTCAGGCAGACATACAGGTTGTGGTAGCTTTCCGGATGTTACCGGAATCCGTTTGGTCTATGCCTGCCATGGGAACCATCAATCTTCATGGCTCCTTACTGCCTCAGTACAGAGGTGCAGCACCTATAAACAGGGCAATCATGAATGGAGAAACAATTACGGGCGTAACAACATTTAAACTACAGCAAGAAATCGACACGGGAAATATTTTGCTTTTCGAAGAGATTCCAATTGGCAATGATGAAAGTGCCGGAGAATTACACGACCGGATGAAAGTAATCGGTGCTGAGCTCGTCGTCAAAACCATTCGCGGTTTATTGGACGGTACATTGCAGGAGAAACCACAAATGATAGCAGACACCGGTTCCTTAAAAATGGCACCTAAAATATTTACTGCAGATTGTGAAATAAAATGGGAGGATTCTGTTTCTAAAATTCATAATCAAATCAGAGGCCTCAGTCCTTTCCCCGGTGCTTTTACTTATGTGAAAGATAAAATGCTTAAAATCTATAAGTCCAGACCAGAAAAATTTAGTCATGACGGTACAATCGGCGAGATGGAAACAAATGGGAAAGATTGGTTAAAATTCATTGCGTCAGATGGTTATATTTATATAGAAGAAATGCAACTGGAAGGAAAAAAAAGAATGCCTGTGGCCGATTTCTTAAGAGGTTTCAGAAATTAAAATACGGCATTTAGAGTATCGGGATATCAGAACTACAATTCTTAAAACTGCGAAATGAAAAGAAGAAATTTCGTTCAAAAAGCATTTGTTGCCGGAAGCGCTTTAACTGTGCCACTTTCTTTTATTACAGATAAGAAAACGAACACA
>DATHPV010000401.1:0-2919 GCA_035483495.1 Puia sp. | reverse complement strand
GTTTGAATAACTGGAATGAAATCCTCATATATTTTGATGCGCTTTTGCAGAAGAGTTAGCAATTTCTTGTTGCAACAGATATGGGCTTTCACAAAATCAGAATAATAGTCCCGGCAATAATCAGGGAAGCACCCAAGGCAGTTTTCCAGCTAAGAACTTCGCCCAGAAAAAGGACAGATAATAAAATTGTAAGGGCCACGCTTAGTTTATCTACGGGGGCAACCTGAGATACTTTTCCAATCTGAAGAGCTTTAAAATAAAAGATCCAGGACAGGCCGGTAGCAAAACCGGATATTATAAGAAAGAGTAGACTATGTTTTGAAATGGAAGAAAAGGTTTTGTATTCTCCCCGGAAAAAAACGATTGCCCAGGCAACAATCAAAATAATGATAGTTCTTATCGCCGTAGCCAGATTGGAATTTACATTGGTGACGCCGATTTTCGCAAAAATAGCGGTAAGTGATGCAAACAATGCTGAAAGTAAAGCATAAATCCACCACATATTTTCTTAATTATTATTTTTTTTCGACCAACGGCCAACGGCCATCCGTCAACCGTCAACCGTCAACCGTCATCCGTCATCCGTCATCCGTCAAGATCAGTTTGCCAAAAACTTCAAACACACCGGATTTGGAATAGTAATTTCTTTGCCGGTTGCAGTGAGCAGACCTGTTGTTTCATCGATAGAAAAAATTACGATATTATCAGAGTCACGATTTGCTACCAGTAAAAAATGACCGGTCGGGTCGATCACAAAATTGCGGGGATGTTTTCCATTTACTGAAATATATTGTTTGTTAACCAGCTTTCCGTCTTTTTCAATGGCAAAAACGGCGAGCGTATTTGATGTGCCGCGATTACTTGCATACAGGAATTTTCCGTCAGGACGTATATGAATATCTGCACTGCCCGGATCGCCCTTAAAGGTCTCAGGTGTTGTACGTATTTTTTGAAAATGGGTAAGTTTCCCCGATTGATTGTCAAAATGAAAAGCATCTATTGTACCTGCCAGTTCACCCAGGATGAATACATCGTTATTTGACGGAAGAAAAGCGATATGTCTGGGTCCTGTGCCCGGCGTGAGGGATATAACTGAATCGTATCTGTCAGTTAATGGAATGGTCTGAGTCGGATTAAAAGCGTAGACATGTTCCTGATCTGTCCCGAGATTTGCCGTCAGTAAAAACTTTTCATCCGGGGAAAAAATAGTTGAATGAACATGTCCGGCTTCCTGTCTCGCTGTATCAAACCCTTTTCCTAATTGCTGAATTACCTGCAGAGCAGGAGCCAGCGAGCCGTCAGTATTCACCGGTAAGGCGGCAAGATTACCCGAACAATAGTTTGCAACAAATACCCATTTTTCGGATTTGTCTTCGGCGACATAACAGGCACAGGTTCCCCTGCTGGATTGCGAATTCAGAAATGCCAGTTTACCCGTTGATGGCTCAAAAGCATAAGCACCAACGGATCCGCCGGCATCATTTTCATCCGTTGCATATAAATGTTTGCCATCTGAAGAAACAGTCAGGTAAGAGGGATTTTTCGCCGGCATAGTACTAATTTCCTGACCTATGCCCGTCGTGGTGTTAAACCGGTATACATAAATACCCTTACTCGAGCCATTGGTATAAGTACCAATAAACAGGTATGGATTCTGTGAAAAACAAGAAGAAAAACTAACAAGAAGCAGAAGAGTTAGATTCCAGCGCATGGAAAAAGTTTTAAAATTAGACTTCTGCAATTTACATGAAACTACAGACGCATCAACGCAATATATAGAGGGGGTTAAAACGTTATGTAGGTTGAAATCCGATTTCTATGAAACTGTTTATATGCTGTTTTTTTCTATTCATAGTTTCCTGCCAATCACTTCCTGACAATCGCATATCAGCCGCGTTTACCCAGGGTACAACGGCATCTTTTACGGGTGCGCTGGCGGCATCTGCGGGCGATGAAGAATCATCAAACCCCGCAGAATTACGTCCTGTATTCACAACACCCCGGGCCTCTGCCATACTGAGTAAAAAACAGGTTCCCATACTATGTTATCATCAGATCAGGGATTGGAAACCGACCGATTCAAGAATATCGAGAGATTATATAGTACCACCCGCCATGTTTGCAGCTCAAATGCGTATGCTCGCCGACAGCGGATATCACACGATAACACCGGATCAATTATACGCTTACCTGATAACCGGCACCAGACTTCCCGTAAAGCCTATTATTCTGAGTTTTGACGATACTGATCTTGATCAGTTTACAGTTGCTTATCCTGAGATGAAAAAATATGGATTTAAGGGATTGTTTTTTATTATGACTGTTTCTCTGGGCAAGCCGCATTATATGAGTAAAGAACAGGTCCGTACGCTTTCTGACGACGGAAATACGATCGGATCACACACCTGGGATCACCATAATGTAAAAAAATACCAGGGAAATGACTGGGTTACACAATTAGACAAGCCTACCAAAACACTTGAACAAATCACAGGTAAAAATATCCGCTATTTCGCTTATCCATTCGGTTTATGGAACACAGCGGCATTTCCCGAACTTAAGAAACGGGGATTTGTTGCAGCGTTTCAACTCAATGAAAAGTCCGACAGGGAAGATCCCCTTTATTGCATCAGACGCATTATCGTTCCGGGAACCTGGACAGGAGCTGCCTTAAATCAGGGTATAGCCCGTGACTTTTAAGCAAATTCTAATCTTACTATCTTGCCTTCATGTTATCCGCTGAAAAGGCAACTATGTTTCGGAACAGGCTCTTGAAAGTGTTCCGTCATATCAGTAAATCTGCCAAACGTCAGGAACTGGGTTGTTACCGCGTTTATGACCATGATCTCCCCGAATTTCCCTTTTGTATTGAAATATATGAAGACTGGCTGTATATGGCAGAATATCGCCGTAATCATC
>DATHPV010000400.1:0-15704 GCA_035483495.1 Puia sp. | reverse complement strand
GGATTTTAATCCTCCTAAGGGAAGAATTTCTATCTTTAATTGGCTAAGTATTTCTTTTTTATCAGCCTGCATGAATAAAATTTATACCCTTAATTCATTAAAATGAGTCGCAGGGGGGAACTAAATTACTAAAAATATTAGTAATTTAAGAATATAATTTATTTTAGGAATATCATATAATCAACAGACCTGATTGACATATGACAAACGACTTAATTGCACTCATTGCCAATATTGCACTTGCTCTGTCATTTGTTATAGGACTCGTATTTGGAATTGCCCAGGTGAGGGCTGCTGCCAGAGACAGGCGTGAGAGACTTACCCTTGAAACACTACGGGAATTTCAGGCCCGTGAATTTTTAGATCTGATGTATTTTGTTATGAACCAGGAAATTCCATCAGTCCGGGAAGGAATGTTGAAACAGCCTGCTGACACACAGATAAACCTGATGCAATTTGCACAAATAATGGAATCTCTTGGGATCCTTGTAGCAGAACGACTTATAAATATTGACCTGGTTGACAAATCCCTTGGTTCATTCGTTGTTACGTCTTGGGACAAATACAAAGTACTTTTCTACGACATCCGTGAAAAAACTCCGGACCCCTATCTCGGTGAATATTTTCAATGGCTTGCGGAAAAAATCAAAAAAAGAATGGAAATGAATCCCCGTAAACCATTCCATGAAAGCCATAAATAGTCCGGTTCGATCTATTTTGAACCAGCTTTAGTCTTGGAGTATTAATTTCTTATTTGACCCTAATTAGAAATATTGCTAAAAAATATTTGCGCAAGTAAATACTTGCATATATATTTGTGCAAGCATTCACTTGCATAATAATAATACCCATGAGAAGAGACGTATTTCAGGCTATCGCAGATCCAACCAGAAGGGAAATCATCACACTGGTTTCCAAACAGTCGCTAAACCTGAATGCAGTGGCAGAAAATTTTGATATGAGCAGGCAGGCGATTTCACTTCATATCAAGATTCTTCAGGAATGCGGATTAATTCTTATAAAGCAGGAAGGCAGGGACCGGTATTGTAGTATTCAGCCAAAAAAACTTTCCGAAGTAGCCGACTGGATAGAACCATTCAGAAAACTTTGGGAAGCCAGGTTTGATAAAGTAGATGACATTCTTAAAAAACTAAAAACAAAAAAAAATGGCAAGTAAAAACAAAACGACAGTTATTGCAGAACCTGGTAAACAGGAACTGTTCATCATTCGGGAATTCGATGCTCCCAGAAGCATTGTGTTTAAAGTATTTTCAGACAAGAAATTACTGGAAGACTGGATGGGATGTAAGGAGATGAAAGTGAAGTATGAAAAGTATGAACCCAAAGCAGGCGGATCCTACAGATACATCAGCACCATGGACAATGGAATGTCTTTTGGGTTTCATGGAGTCTGTCATGATTTTTCCCCTCCCTACAGGGTCATTCAGACAATGGAATTTGAAGGGCTACCAGAGACCGGACATGTTGTTATGGAAACCACAAAGTTTGAAGAGCTTCCATCCGACAGAACAAGAGTTACTGTACACTCCGTTTTTCAATCTCTTACTGACCGTGATGGCATGGTTGCTGCAGGCATGGAAAGAGGTGTCACAGAATCTCATGAACGACTGGATCAATTGCTGGAAGAAAAATTTAATTCAGTTGTCGCGTAATTATTATTTATAAACCATTCAATGAAAAAAAAAATGGAAACTACATTTAAAACAGAAGTCATAAAAGACCTGAAAAACAAAAAGGTAACCATTAAAAGAGAGTTTGACGCACCGGTTGATCTCGTTTGGAGAACCTGGACGGAAAGTAAATTACTGGATCAATGGTGGGCCCCAAAACCATGGGTTGCAAAAACCAAATACCTCAAATTCGAAGAAGGTGGAAGTTGGTTATATGCGATGACCGGTCCGGATGGCACAGCCATGTGGAACATTGTGGAATTTAAATCTATCAGAAAGAATAGCAGATTTCAGGCTACCAGTTTTTTTTGTGATGAAAATGGAAACAAGACCGCTGGTTTTCCCAGTATGCATTGGGAAAACGTTTTCGTCGGTGTAGATGATCACACAAATCTTGAAGTTGAAATCAGCTTTACCGAAGAAAAGGATTTGCAACAGATCATTCAGATGGGCTTCGAGGCTGGATTTACTGCAGCACTTGGAAACCTCGACGAATTGCTGGCCAGTAAGATCTCATGATCTTTCCTGAAACAATCCAAAAAGATTTCCTGAAGGGTCGAGAAAACGAGCCGTTATTTCAGGCAGGTCCATCCCTACTTCCTGGACAACCGTTCCTCCGTTATCCTTTACTTTTTGGATTGTTTTTTCTATATCATCTACCATGATATGAACGAGTGTACCTATTTCAGCAATTGGCTTTCTATCTGTTCTCCAGGTACCACTTACTTGTCCGACACCATCGTCAAAAGAAGTAGACCCGTCGCCTCTTTTCCGGATATGCCACTGAAAAATCTTTTCGTAAAAATTGCTCGATTCATGTACATCTCTGGAAGGTATTTCGAGATAACATATTTTTCCGTGTCCGAGTGTAGGTTCTGTAGTTGTACTCATAAAAATATTTAATGGTTATTTCAAATCAGTTTCATCAAGACTAAAAATATCTTCAACCGGTTTCCCAAACACCCGCGCAATTTTCAGAGCGAGTAATGTTGAAGGAATATACTTATTACTTTCAATCGTGTTAATAGTTTGCCGGGAGACACCTACCTGGTTCGCAAGTTCCTCCTGCGTCATGTTTTTTATTGCCCGTTCAACACGGATATTATTTTTCATTTCTGATTTATTCCGGTTTAGCTGAACGGTTAAGTCTGTATAACACCCATTGAAAACGCAAAATAAAAAACAGCAGAGGAAGCCAGATGTTCAGCGTAAGAAAATGTTTTGAGTTCCCGCCCTGAGTGAAAATCAGACTAAACAGGAGTATTGCATAATTCAGATAGATCGCCCATCGCAGTGAATCGAGCCTGAGTTGAGCAATCTGCTCGTCCTCGATTTTTTCCTTTGAAAATGCAATGAGAAACAAACCCACCAGCACCATCAGTGTCGTCGCTATATAAAATAAATGAGGAGGAGAAAACAGGGGCGTCACTTCACCCTCTACATACGGGATATTGTGATCATAACCACCGGGATAACGTGCGTCCCACCAAAGTTTTACAGGTATATGAACTAAAATTAGAATAAGGCCCAACCATCGGGTTTTGTAGGGAAACAAATAATTTGTCCTCATTTTGTCAAGTTTATAAGTCTAAATGTAAAGTAAACTTGACATATTCTCCAAATTTATTTTATCATGACAGGTTTCCAGAACTTTTCAAAGTCTGATCTCCAGGGCAAAATCATCTGAAAGAAAACTGCAAACTTTGCTTTTACAGGCTATAATAACCTGGGTAAAAAAATTCAGAGATGAGTGCAATCTATAAAGCCTTATACTTAAGTCCGATGATTCCATCTTACAATATAGAAGCAACAAAACATTTCTTCGAGGATCTGTTTGGTTTCAGTATTGTAATGGAAGGAGCAATCACTAATAATTAGGGACAAGAAAATTAATCGGATCGTTTTTCCCAATTTTCTTTTATGATGCGTTTTATCACCGTAATAACTTCTTCTTTTTTTGAATTATCACTTTCAACAATTCTTTTAGCAATGTTATAAAATGGGTCTTCAGGTATTCTAAGAAAATAACCATTTATGAAGCAGAAATAACTTAGGCAAATACACGCCATTCTTTTATTTCCATTAATAAGAGGATGATTTTTATTAATAAGATAAAATAGAATAGCAGCTTTATTTAGCTTGCCGGGATATAAGTATTTTCCACTGAATTTTTGGAATGGTGTATTTAAACACGATTCCAATCTTTCAGTATTGTTACTTAGTCTTGGTATTGGTTCGCTTTTGTTTGAATGCTTCTCTTGAGCATAATTAAGCAACAACTCAAAATCTAATAAATCTAGCGGGATAGTCTTATTCATGACTAAGCTTGGACATCATTTTACCATATCTACGGTAAAAATCGTCAACAAACTTACTAATCTTAGCTTCTCTTGTATTCATTTGAATAACAGGAGTTTGTCGCTTTTTAGAAATGCGAGAAGATTTGCGTTTTATGGTTTTAACTGTTGGCATTGTTAAGACAGAATATGAACCTAAATATAAACAATAAATTAAACTAACAGTTTAAACGGGTAAATACGGCTATTTGTTGCCTTTATTTAAAGAAGCCATTTTAGTGGTGATAGAATTGAAAATATGGATGTTATTCATAAAAAATAGACTCCTTTTTTCCTTGTCTTTAATAGTTAGTAGTTACCCTTTTAACAATACCTTGATTAAACTTTGGTTCTCCATTAAACTCTAATAAAAGACAGCAATAAATGCTGCAATATTAAAATAGAGTTTATGAAAAAGATTATTTTTTCAAGCCTTCTGATCGCCGGACTTTTTATTTCTCTCAGTAGTTTTGCCGCTCCTGCTTATGGTCATGGCGGACGAGGTGGTTATGGTTATCATGGTGCCGTTGTTGTACACGGTGGATATGGTTTTCATGCCGGATTCGGTTACTCAGCACCGAGAGTATTTATTCCACCGGTACCGGTTCCGGTAGTTTATGGACCCGCATACCCTCCTGCATATAATTACTACCCTTCATATTATAACAGACGCGTGTATGTGCGCCCTTATTGTCACAGACCATTTTTTCATAGATGGTAAAGAGAATAGTGAATTATAAACCCGGAGGCCCGTTCAATCGAACGGGCCTTTTATTTTTCGCTAAATGATTTCTTTAACTTTGTTACCCGGTATATAAAACGAATGTTATGCTGACTGATCCAAAAGTCGAAGAACGAACTGAGCAACACTATATGGCCATTTGCAGTGAGGTGAGTATAAAGAATATTTCCACCGTACTTCCTCCTTTGATTCCTCAAATCCGAGCGTGGCTGGACAAAAATAATGTCATACCCGCCGGTCCTCCGTTTTTCAAATATTTCTCTATGGACAAAAACGATCATTTGCAGGTTGACGTTGGATTTCCGGTCGCGTCACCGATGAGAGGAGAGGGTAAAATCATTCCTGATACTTTTCCCGCCGGTAAATATGCGACGATTATTTATACAGGAGACTATCGTCATTTAAAAGACGCGCATATGGCACTGGAAGAATGGATGACCAGGAAGGGTTTAAATGACCGTTTGTCGGGAAACGAGCAAAAAGCAGTATGGCGTGGACGTACAGAATTTTACCTGGTGGATGAAAGCAGTGAACCGGATCCTGAAAAATGGCAGACGGAGATTACCTTCCTGTTAAAATAAATTCATTCAAAAATAACTTAACACGGTTGTGAAAATATTGGTTACCGGTAGTTCAGGTCATTTGGGAGAGGCACTTGTCCGTACACTAAATAATCAGGGATATGAAACAGTGGGAATTGATATCATTCCATCGCCCTCTACTATACTGCCCGGTTCAATAACAGACAGATCATTTGTGAAGCAGGCGATGAAGGGTGTCGAAATTGTTTTGCATACTGCCACGTTACATAAACCGCATGTCTCTACACACGACCGGCAAATTTTCATCGATACAAATATTACAGGTACGCTGAATCTACTGGAAGAGGCGGTAAAAGCGAATGTGCGTTCATTTATTTACACCAGTACAACCAGTACTTTCGGGGACGCGCTCGTGCCCCTGAGAGACGGACCTGCAACATGGATCGATGAAGAAGTACAGCCGATTCCTAAAAATATTTACGGAGTTACCAAAATGGCGGCTGAAGATTTATGTGAATTGTTTTTCCGAAACGAAAAACTTCCCTGCATTGTTTTGAAAACATCGCGATTCTTTCCTGAACCAGATGATCTGAAAATCATTGCAGAAACCTATGCAGACGGAAATGTTAAGGCCAATGAATATTTATACCGGAGAGTTGAAATAAGTGACGTAGTCTCTGCTCATTTACTCGCGATGGAAAAAGCACCTTCAATTGGTTTTAATAAATATATCATCAGTGCTACGACTCCCTTCACTAAAAATGATTTATCAAAATTGCATATGGACGCACCTGATGTTGTCCGTTATTTATTTCCGGATTACGAATCCTTGTATTCACAGTTGAACTGGAAAATGTTTCCCGTGATCGACAGGGTTTATGTAAATACTAAAGCACGTAAAGATCTTTCCTGGAATCCCATATATGATTTTAGATATATCCTGGAATTGTTGAAGGTTTCGGGGGATATACGAAGCCCCCTTGCAAAAAAAATCGGAATAAAGGGATATCATCGATAGTTTTATTACGGACAATCATTGTTCATTTTCGAACATTCCGCCAACCCCCCTTATTCAATTTGCCTGTGATATAGGCAGTTAGACCTTGGCATACCCATTGAGGCAAAGAGGTCTATGCTAATCAATTATTTACAAATTGCCTTTCGGAATATCACCAAACGGAAGGGCTATTCATTGCTCAATATCGCAGGACTTACATTAGGAATGAGTTGTTGCCTGCTGATCTTTCACTATGTTTCTTACGAAAGGAGTTTTGATAAATTCGAAAAGGGAGAGGGGCAAATAGTCAGAATCCGGCTCGATAGTTATCAAAAAGGTGTGCTGGCTTATAAATCGGCAACATCGTATCCGGCTATCGGACCTGCTATGAAGAAAGACTTCCCTGAAGTAAAATCTTTCTGCCGTCTTAAAGACGATGATGTTTTACTCTCCAACGAGAAACTCAATAAAAGATTTACAGAAAACAAGGGATATTACGCTGATCCAACTGCGATTGATATGTTTCATATCCAATTCGTGAATGGTGATGCACAATCTGCTTTATCAGGACCTGATAAAATAATTTTATCCGCCTCAACCGCCAGGAAATATTTTGGTAATGAAAATGCAGTAGGTCAAACACTGATCAATCGCAGCAGTGAGAATCCCGAAACATTTGAAGTAACCGGAGTTTATAAAGATTTCCCGGATAACTCTCACCTGATTTTAAATTACCTGGTTTCTTATACCACTTTACAAAAAGAGCTGAATGCAGAGGGCGACAAGTCTAATGCAAGTGAAACCGCCTGGGGATGGTATGACTACTATGTTTATCTCCGCCTGAATCCGGGAGTGGATTTCAAAACTGTGGAGGCAAAAATGCCTGCTTTCACCGACAAATATATCAACAGCAAAGAGAAGACTCACAATGAACGTACAGAACTACACCTGATTCCTCTCGAGGATATTCACTTGTACTCGAATTATAATCAGGAAGCTGAAGTAAACGGAAATGGCGGTGCCGTTGCATTTCTTTTTCTGATTGCCATTTTCATCATGTGCATAGCCTGGATCAATTACATCAACCTGGCAACTGCAAGGTCTGTTGAACGGGCAAAAGAAGTGGGGGTGAGAAAAGTATTGGGAGCATTGAAAACGATGCTCGTCAGGCAATTTTTGATGGAGAGTTTTGTGTTGAACTTAATTTCCCTGGTAACTTCCATTTGTATATTTTTTATTCTGGCCAGACCATTTGATTTTTTCACAGGAAGAGATCGTTTTACTGAACTGAGCCTGACGAGTACTTACTGGATTTTGTTTTTAGGACTTTTCGTTTTCGGCACATTGGTATCAGGACTATATCCGGCATTTGTCTTATCAGGATTCAAACCAGGTGTCGTATTAAAAGGATCGTTTAAAAATACTTCCAGTGGTTTACTCCTCAGAAAAGGATTAATCATCGTACAATTTGTAACATCGGTTGTACTTATAGCGGGAACTATTATTGTATTTGAACAATTGGGCTATATGAGGAATCAACCCCTCGGCACAAATATTCAACAAACACTCGTGTTAAAAGGTCCGCAAACCCTTGCAGATTCAATTTATCAGGATGTGTATCAGCCGTTCAAAACCGCCGTTTTGCAAATACCTGCTGTCCGTAACATCACTTCTTCAACCAGTGTACCAGGAGATGAAATCTACTGGACGAACAGCGTGAGGAGACTTGGCTCAGATCAGTCACCGATGACCTTATACCACCTGGGAGTAGATAAAGACTTTATTCCTGCTTACGGAATTAATTTAGTTGCTGGAAGAAATTTTTCAGAAGCATTTCGAACAGACAAGAAATCCATTATACTGAATCAAAAAGCTGTAACGTTACTTGGGTTCAAAAATCCTGAAGATGCATTGAATAAAAAAATAAACAGGGGTGGCGATACAGTTACCATCGTTGGAGTTACAGCTGATTTTCACCAGCTCGGTCTTCAGAAAACGATTGACCCCATGGTTCTTATTCCCCGCGAGAATTCCATGCGGTTTTACTCTGTAAAATTGAACAAGGAAAATACAGAACAAACCATCAATTCATTGAAAAAAATCTGGTCGGGTTTTTTCCCCAAAGATCCATTTGACTACTTTTTCCTGGATGAATCCTTTGGTCAGCAATATAAAGCCGATATGCTATTCGGAACGGTATTCGGAATATTTTCCTTCCTCGCCATTCTGATCGCTTGTTTTGGACTGCTTGGACTTTCAGCTTACAACGTATTGCAGAGAACAAAGGAAATCGGCATTCGGAAAGTGTTGGGTGCATCCGTCAATAGCATACTTATGTTACTTTCCCGCGATTTTCTAAAACTCATCCTGCTCGCCCTGATACTCGCTATTCCTTTGGGGTGGTTTGTAATGAGCAGATGGCTTCAGGATTATGCTTTCCGCATAAATATTGCCTGGTGGGTATTTGCCATAGCCGGTATCGCCGCACTTGTTGTTGCGTTAATAACTATATGTATCCAGAGTTTAAAAGCTGCCACCAAGAACCCCGTGCTGAGTCTTAAAACTGAATAATATTGTCAGGTTATCAGTTATAACCGGCCCTGCAACCATTTTAAAGAAATGGATGTCTTGCAGAAATGAGGACTAAACTTCTCCTATTTGCCTTCTCAGGTTTTACAACAGCCTGCCTGCTGTATTTTATTTTCGGGTCATGGACCTGGGAAAACTATTGGAAAATCACGAGTATCAGCATGGAGATATTATTAATTCCAATGCTGATGAAGGCTGCCCTGAGGCGATCTGCAAAATGAGAATAAACATTTCTTTTTCCCCTGAATAGAAACAAAGAATCCAGACATAATTGTTAAAGCATCTTTAGTAAATTGGCGATGTAAATAATTATTATGTGCTCTTTTAGAAAATTGCTTTTCGTTGGTATTTTCTTTTTTCTGAATTGCTATTCGTACGCCCAGCATACGAAAACAGACAGTGTAAAAATCTGGCGTTCACATAGTCACGAATGCACATTATACATAGACTCCATAAGAATTATTGCAGGCGGAGAACAGGACGATCATGAAGTGCTGGAAAAAAGATTGCATTCAACAGGAGACTTTCTAAATCGTTTAGCTGGTCAGGATATTGCGAAAAATATACACAACGATCCGCGTATCGACAGTCTCAATCAGCGAATGTCAAATTTGAGTGCAGTAAGCATGTTTTTAAGCGAACGATTTGACTACCGTCTTGTACAGATTGATAGTTGTCTGGGTGTGAAGAATGATCTGGATGGAAAAATTTATGCTGTAGAACACGGTAAATAAATAGTTAATGATTCATTCTCAGGAACTCAATGAAGCATAACGATTTTCACTTGGGAGATATCCGTTTTTAACAAGTATCGTAGCAAGCCTGTCGTAGAAGGCTGGATCAGCAGGAGTTACACTTGCAAGCCCGTCTACGTACCGGTTGTATAAAGAAAATAGAGCGGCAATCAGGACAGTGTCATGAATTTCCAAATCAGTGGCGCCTTTTTTCTTAGCGTTATCAATCATCACCGGAGTTACATTTTTGCCACTTACCTGAACCGCACTTGCGATGGTCAGGAGCGTTTTCATTTTATCACTCACCGGGGCAGTTGCCAGATCATCTTTCACCATTTTAGAAGTATTGGATTCTCCGAGCAAATGATCTGTAGCTGCCGTATGTGCGGCAGTACAAAAACTACATTTATTGCCAAATGAAACAAGAGAGGCTATCATTTCTCTTTCGGCTTCTGATAAAGTTGATTTTCCTCTTAACAGGATTTGAGTCAGCTCGCGTATTGGCAACGCAGTGTCTTTTCTGTAGTTGAGTAAACCAGTAATGCCTGGTAATTTTTCGTCCAATGGAATATATGGCATGGTATCGAAGTTAATATAAAATCATTGTCACACTTTTATGAAATCAATAAAGCCCCTGTTTACATCTGTGTGTGTGAGTTGCACACGCACTTTATCTCCCACGTCCATTCCCTCGAAACCGCTGACCACTTTGCCTTCAACGGGAGGATGAAAAATACGTACCCAGGTTCCTTTTTCCGATGCACCCGTTACTATTCCGTCGAACTGTTTTCCAATGCTGTTTCTCAGTAAAAGAGCTGCAGCAGATTTCTCAACCTGGCGTTCTACTTTTTTGGCAACATCTTCCATGGCTGTACAATGTGCCGCCAATTCTGTTAATTCATCAGCAGTATAAGGATTTGGAGTCTTATATAAAACTGATTTCAAAAGTCTTTGTGTTATGAGATCAGGATACCTGCGGTTTGGCGCGGTAGAATGTGTATAGTCTTTAATGGCCAGACCGAAATGTCCCGGACTATTTTCCCCAGGCATATCGACTACATATTCTCCTGATCCGAGTAATTTAATAACACTCAGTGAAAGGTCAGGAAATCTTACGGGATCAGTGGATTTCACGGATTCCAGAAATTCATCTAATGCTTTGGAGTCAGGTTGCGCAGGAAGTTTAAATTTCCATTCAGAAGCAAGCTCCACAATCCGGTCCCAACGTTTGGGTACACGGACAATGCGCCTGAAAGAAGGAAGTTTATTAGATGAAAGAAATCTTGCAGAAATACCATTAGCACAAATCATGAATTCCTGGATAATGTCTTTAGCGCTATTAGGCCGGTCTTCTTCCAGATCACTCACCTGATCTTCCAGGAAAATAGGTCTTGCCTGAATCGTCTCCAAACTCAATGCACCATTTATGAAACGTAAAGATTTTAATTTCTTTGCGGCATCCTCCTGCAGTTTTAAATTTTGATCCAGGCCCGCCACTGCAGAAATGGCATCCGGCATTTTGTTTTTACCTTCCAGCCAATCGCCGGTACTGTTATAAGCCAGCTTTGCCTTGTTCTTTACAGCTGCAGGATAGATCGCTGAATCCTGTATGGATCCATTTTCGGTAACTGTAAATTCTGCGACAATGGAAAGACGGTCGGCGTTAAATTTCAGGGATGTGATATCTGTGGAAAGTTTTTCAGGCAGCATGGGAAATATGCGACCTGCGGTATAAACTGAAGTGGTGTTATGTTTCGCATGATCTTCGAACACGGAATTCTTACCAGCCACAGAATCGACATCAGCAATTGACACAAGAATTTTCGTGCCCTTTGGCGTCGCTTCAGCAACGGAAAGCTGATCCAGGTCTTCAGAATCATCGTTATCTATAGAACACCACAACAGATTCCGGAGATCGCGAACAGGACCTGAAATACTCACTTGCTTTTGTGAAATATTGGCCAGCTGGGCAGTCACTTCCGGGGGAAAGTCAGTTAAGAATCCATTATCCTGCATGCATTTCTCTGCGATTCTACTCAGGAGAGACCGCTGGTTATTATCAGTATGGTTTGCCATCGTACAGGAAAGATAAGAATCTGTTTAATGTAAATTATATTCCTTCCTTTAAAAGTTAAAAACGATGCCCCGGTTGTAAGCCCTGATTCCGTTATAGCTTTCTTAAATTCATGTTTAGATATTGTCAGCTGTAAATAATTTCTCAGATTGTATCGTCGGTCTCTTTCATTCATCATGAATTATTAACCCATGATCCAAAACTATCTGAAGATCGCCTGGCGAAATCTACTGAAACATAAAATCTTTTCTTTTATCAATATTGTTGGATTGGCGATTGGCATTTCAGCCTGCCTGATCATTTTTCTATATGTTCACGATGAACTACGTTACGATATGTATAATGCGAAAGCAGATCGAATTGCGCGTATTACCACCCGAATACATACACCGGAATCTGATCTGGTAATGGCAACCAGTCCTACACTGCTTGCAGGTACATTAAAAAAAGATTATCCCGAAATTGAATCGGTCGTACGGTTGAAAAATATTAATGCTTCCGTTAAATCCTACGGGGATGTTTTTTCAGAGGAGTCTTTTTACAAAACGGATCAAACCATTTTTTCCATTTTTAGTTTTGATTTTCTGGAAGGATCAGTAACATACGCCTTGCAAAATCCACATTCCATCGTTTTATCGCAATCCATATCAAATAAATACTTTGGAAAACTCCCGTCACTGGGAAAAATAATCAAATGCAACGGCGAAGACTTAAAGGTTACCGGAGTAATCAAAGACAGGCCGGCGAATTCTGATATTAAAATGGATGCATTATTATCTGCGGATTTTTCGAAAACCACCACCTGGATGGACGATTTTGACAGTTACAGTTTTGTTTTATTTTATCGTAAACCTGATCTCAAACAATTCCAGCATAAATTATTAGCATTTAGCAGAAAATATATACAGCCTGAGCTGGACGCTGGAGGTGGACCGGGAGGTGCTGGCAGGTATAAAGTCGAATTCGAAATGGAATCACTGAGAGATGTTCACTTCAGTACAGATAAACTAGCCGATACTCCAAAGGGAAATAAGCAATTTAATTATGTATTTTCCCTGCTTGCAGTTTTCATTTTGATTATTGCATTGCTTAATTATATAAATCTTTCCACCGCTAAATCGACAGAAAGAGCAAAAGAAGTAGGAATCCGCAAAGTGAGCGGAGCTTCTAAGCTTCAATTAATGCGGCAGTTTTTATTCGAATCTTTTTTTCTATTGATCATAGCTTGTATGTTGGCTATCGTTCTTGTTTTAACCGGACTTCCTTTTTTCAATAAATTACTGGGAACTGCCATTTCCTTTAATTGGACCGACGGTCTTCTTTTTGTCGGTATCATATTTATGGTCACTTTGTTGCTTGCGGGATTATATCCAGCTTTTGTACTTTCTGCGTTTCAGCCGGTTAAAGTACTCAAGGGAAACTGGCGGCATAGTTTTAAAGGAATTGCACTGCGCAAAACCGTAACCGTTACTCAATTTGCCATAGCTGCCGCATTAATTACGGGAACCACAGTAATTTACAATCAGATGAAATATGTTGAACAAAAAGACCTTGGCTTTAATAAGAATCAACTTCTCAATATATTTTTGCCGACAGACTCAGTTTACATGAGTTCGGTTAAAGCCTTTCAGAATGATTTGCGAAACAGACCAGAAATAAAAGGGATCACAATAGGTGGTGGTATGACTTCAGCAACCATGAGCTCCACGATTACCAACGATAAGGGGAAAAGAAGGGAATTTATGTGCATTTTCTACCCGATAGATCCACAGTTTCTATCGGTGTTTCAAATTCCGTTAGTAGAAGGAAGAAATATATCAGACAATTTCAGTACGGATAAAAATGAGGCATTTCTTGTGAACGAATCTTTTCTCAGAACGATGGGATGGAAAACAGGAGTGGGTCAGACAATCGAAGGTTTTTTTCATAAAGGAAAGATAGTGGGTGTTGTTAAAGATTTTTATTTTAAATCCCTCCACGATGCGATTGAACCGGTTGTAATGGTTTATAATACTTTCCCCATCAACACGACTACCGTAAAGATTAAACCTGCTGATTTATCCATAGTAAAAACACTTTTTAAAAAGAATCTGCCGGAAACACCGATTGATTATTCCTATTTCGACGAAATAGTAGGAAAGCAATATTTAAAAGACAAAATAACTATGTCTCTTTTCAACGGGTTTACCGCACTTGCTATTTTAGTTTCCTGCCTTGGATTATACGGCCTGGTGGCATTGATCGCTGTTCAACGCACGAAGGAAATTGGTATAAGGAAAGTTATGGGCGCGACCTTGAGGCAACTCCTTTCACTATTGACAAAGGACTTCGTAAAACTAATATGCTGGTCACTTATCATTGCGCTTCCGATCGCGGGTTTTATCATGTTTAAATGGTTGTCGTCCTATGCTTATCATGTTTCGCTGAGCTGGTGGATGTTTACCATTCCGATTTTACTGATTCTCGGTATTGCGGCGATTGTTATAAGCAGGGAAATTGTTAAAACGGCTCTCACAAATCCTATAAAGAGTTTAAGAACAGAATAGACAGAAGCCTATTTAATTAATTCCCTCATTAACTCTGCATTTCCTCAAATAAACGAGGCGTAGGTTTTACTTCAATCGTTTCTCCACTCGTTAATTGGATTTTTGTGACAGTGCTGTCGCCAAATTTTGCAACCACGATATGAGATTTATTAATAAGTACGGGTAAACCTCCGATTTCAACTTTAATAAACTGATTTGCCATGGGTTAATTTATTATTGCGTTTTCTAAACTTACAATAAATATACGTGCGCTTTTTCTGATCATCGAAAAGGAGCTTCACTAATCAGACGGGCAAAGATGCGTTCCCAGAAATACAATAATCCTTTTTCCCTTTCGTTTCGATATTATCCCAGGAATTTATTGGATCGCCTTCGCAGTAATACCAGAGTCCTGTCAAACGGCTACCAGTAGGCTATTAAGTCCATATCAAGTCCATCGTTTGATGGACTTGATATGGAGATGGTCCCTTACTGGTAATAATGAGACACGGCTTTAGGAGTAATGTATTTTATCAAACTTAAAATATATATTATGGGAAGACAACGAGATTCGAAACTGGTAGGAACATTTGGAAATGTGATATTCTATAACAGGCTAGGTGAATATTGCATGAGGACAAAGCCAACTGCTGTAAAGAGAACGAAATCAACGATGCACAGCGGTTTAAACTTCGGGAAAGCCAGCAGCATATGCAGACAAATCAGGAACCTGGTGAGTAATATAAATCCTGTCAAATCTGATCAGCGCTTAATGTATAAACTTACAGGTTCCTTAAATAAATTTATTTCCTGGAAAGAGAAAATAGAAAGAATGTCCCATTCTATGCCAAAGACACTGCCTTTCATTTATGGATTTCAATTCAATAGCGAGGCAGATCTGAGTAGTATCAGGGCGATTCAACCCATAATCAAATCATCGAATAATGGGGTAGTCGAAATAAACTTTGCTCCTTTTATTCCCAGTCAATCTCTGCATGCGCCGTCTGTCACGAATTACATTTTGTTCAAAATGATTCTTGTGAGATCGGATCTCGAAAAAGCCGAAGCCAATCTTTTAGGTAAATCTGATCTTGAAATACCTTTTACCAATGACTCCTTTCAACCTGCGGTCATAAATATACCGGGAGATATAAACCCTGACGACCTGGTCATGTTAATTATATCAGTTCAATATATGATAAACAGGAACGGCGATATTCAAATGCTATCCGACAAGAAAAGGCTGCCTTGTGGAATTGCATGGGCGGGAATGTTGTAGGGAATTTTCTAACTTTAATGGGTATGATCACCCAGGACGACATTATCTATTTTATTATGACCGACCGTTTCTTTGACGGCGACCCTAATAATAATCTGGACGTCGATAAAACCAACTCGCAGTTCAGGCATGGCGGTGATCTTAAAGGAATTCAATCGAAATTTGACTACTTGACTAACCTGGGCGTTACTGCTA
>DATHPV010000399.1:0-4964 GCA_035483495.1 Puia sp. | reverse complement strand
TCTCATGTTTCTTTTCCAGTTCCTTATAAATCTTTTCTTCGAAGAATATTTTTTCAAGTGAAGTAAAATGCCATTTCTCCTGAAGCTCGGATAATTTTATTTCCAGCTCCCGCTTCAACAATTCTTTGGTCATTTCTACCGAAGATTTGAGAAGTTCGGTCATAGAAGGAAATTCCGGTTTCTGGCTGTTGATCACACAGGCACTCGGCGATATGCTGATTTCACAATCTGTAAAAGCATACAGTGCATCTATTGTGATATCCGGCGAAATTCCCGGTGCCAGATCAACCTGAACTTCTACATCAGCCGCTGTATTGTCTGTCACTTTTCGAATTCGGATTTTTCCCTGGTCGTTTGCTTTGATAATTGAATCTATTAACTGACTCGTTGTAATTCCATAAGGAACATCCCGAATGATCAGGGTTTTCTTGTCTATTTCTTCTATGTGGGATCTCACACGCACACGGGATCCTCTTCTGCCATCATTATAATTCTCCGTGTCAATCATGCCACCTGTTTGAAAGTCGGGAAACAGTTCAATTTTTTTCCCTCTCAGATGTTTTACTGCCGCCTGGCATATTTCACAAAAATTGTGAGGAAGGATTTTAGTGGCGAGACCAACTGCTATTCCCTCTGCACCCTGGGCAAGCAGTAACGGAAATTTCATGGGCAACGTGATGGGCTCGTTTTTCCTGCCATCATAACTCAGTTGCCATTCAGTGGTTTTTGGATTGAATGCCACTTCCAAGGCAAATTTACTGAGGCGTGCTTCGATATATCGGGCTGCCGCCGCGTCATCACCGGTTCTAACGTCTCCCCAGTTTCCCTGTGTCTCAATAAGCAGATCTTTTTGGCCCAGATTTACCAGCGCCTCTCCTATGGATACGTCGCCATGGGGGTGATACTGCATGGACTGCCCGATAATATTTGCAACTTTGTTAAATCTTCCGTCGTCCATCTCTTTCATTGCGTGAAGGATACGACGCTGCACTGGTTTTAACCCGTCCTGCAATGCGGGAACAGCCCTTTCTAAAATTACATAAGACGCGTAATCGAGAAACCAGTTTTTGTATTGGTTGGTTATCCCGGTTTCATTCAATAAAAAATCTTTGTTGGTCATGATATTTGCAAAGATATATAGCCTGAGTCAAAAGTTGAATCCCGAAACGCCCCTGATCCTGCATCTGTATTTTAAGGAACTATCCCTATATTCACTAAAGAATTCTTTTTTATTTGTATGCCCAAATATGCTGGTCAGACCAGAATCCTTGCCGCCGTAGATTGTATCATTTTTGGATTTGATGGAGAAAGCCTGAAGGTTTTATTGATGAAACGCGGCATGGAACCGGAAAAAAACAAATGGAGTTTAATAGGGAATTTTCTTGCAGAATCTGAAAGTCTGGAACAAGCCGTTATCAGAATATTAAAAAAATTTACAGGTATTGAAGGTTTGTATATGCACCAATTGCAAACTTTCAGTAAACCGGAAAGAGATCCACTGGAACGCACAATTTCGACGGCTTTTACAACACTTATTGATATACATAAGTACGAAAAGCAAATTATAAAAGATTACCACGCTGAATGGTTTCAGGTTGGGAGAACACCCCGCTTAATTTTTGATCACGATATCATGCTGAAAATGGCTCAGAAGGAACTCCGTTATCAGGCCGCGTCTCATCCGGTGCTTTTTGAATTGCTTCCTGAAAAATTTACCATTCCACAGTTGCAGAATCTGTACGAAGGAGTTTATGAAACAAAATTCGACAATCGAAATTTCAGTCGAAAGGTTTTATCTACTGAACTTCTGATAAAACTTAGGGAAAAGGATAAGTCAGGTTCCAAAAAAGGAGCATTTTACTTCAAACTCAATAAAAGGAAATATAAAGCGGGTTTCAGATCGTTTATGAATTTCATTCCCAATCCGGATAGGTTCGATCTCTGAAACGGGTACAGATGATCAGTTTTTTGGGAGTTACCGAATAAATGTTACTTTGACATGAATTCCGTTGAGGTATGAGCAGGTATCAGCAATTAAAAGAAGAAGCTTGTGCAGCAAACAAACAATTACCTGAATTGGGTCTTGTAATGTTTAATTTCGGAAATCTCAGCATCGTCGATCGGCAGCATGCTGTTTTCGCAATCAAACCAAGTGGTTTCCCTTATGAAAAACTATCGCCCAAAAAAATGGTTGTTGTTGACTTTGAAGGGAATGTGGTGGAGGGAAAATTAAACCCGTCATCAGATACCAGAACACATGCAGTGCTTTATAAAAATTGGAATCATATCGGTTCAATTGTGCATACTCATTCGACTTATGCAACGGCCTGGGCGCAGGCCGGTCGTAGTATTCCCATTTACGGGACCACACATGCGGATCATTTCACCGGACCGATTCCCTGTGCCCCGCCGATGTCTGATGAAATGATCAACGGAAATTACGAATATGAAACCGGTCATCAGATAATAAGTCATCTGAATACCTGTCAACTTTCCTATGAGGAAGTCGAAATGATTCTGATCGCAAATCATGCTCCGTTTACCTGGGGAAAAAATGCAACCAGGGCTTTATATAATAGTGCGATACTGGAATCCATTGCGCAGATAGCGTTTCTCACTGAACAAATTAATCCAAATGCAGAAACCTTAAAACAAGCCTTAATTAAAAAACATTTTGAAAGAAAACACGGACCGGATGCTTACTACGGTCAATAACTTTTACCTACATGGCAGATCTTAAAGAATGGCAAGTCTGGCTCGTTACGGGTAGTCAACATCTGTATGGATCGGAAACATTAAGAATTGTCAGAGAGCATGCGGAAATTATCGCCGGCTCTTTTAGTAAAAATTCACAAATTCCGGTGCAGGTAATCTGCAAACCGGTTGTTACAACTCCGGAGGAAATTCTCAGCGTTTGTGAAGATGCAAATAATCAGTCAGTCTGTATTGGTTTGATTACATGGATGCACACTTTTTCACCGGGTAAAATGTGGATCAACGGATTGAAGATTCTCAATAAGCCCATCCTCCATTTACATACACAATTTAATCGCGATATACCATGGAATGAAATTAACATGGACTTCATGAATCTCAATCAGTCAGCACATGGTGACCGTGAATTTGGTTTCATTATGACGAGAATGCGTAAACGACGAAAAGTTGTGTCTGGTCACTGGCAGGATCCGAATTTGATACACCAGATCGCCTGTTGGTCGAGAGCGGCGGTGGGATGGAACGATTGGCAGGGCGCCAAATTTTTAAGAATCGGCGACAATATGCGACAGGTGTCAGTGACTGAAGGTGATAAAGTGGAAGCAGAGATAAAATTCGGCTATTCCGTGAACACGCATGGTATAGGCGATCTCGTTGAATTCATACACTCAATTACAATTGGCGATCTGAATAATTTAGTTGATGAATATGAACAACTTTATAACGTGTCAGCATCGTTGAAAAAGGGAAATAAAAAACACGAAGCATTAAGGGATGCTGCTAAAATTGAGTTGGGTTTAAAAAAAATGCTGACTGCCGGTAACTTCAAAGGTTTCACGGATACGTTTGAAGATCTTCATGGGCTGAAACAATTGCCTGGCATTGCTGCACAAAGACTCATGCAGGCGGGTTATGGATTTGCAGGTGAAGGAGATTGGAAAACGGCTGCCCTCGTGCGGGTTATGAAAACTATGGCAACCGGTTTACCAGGAGGGAATTCCTTCATGGAAGATTACACTTATCACATGGAATCAGGCAATGAAATGGTTTTAGGTGCGCATATGCTTGAAATCTGTCCTTCTATTTCCGTGGAGAAGCCTTCCTGTGAAATACATCCTTTAGGAATAGGAGGTAAGGAAGATCCCGTACGCCTTGTTTTTAACGGGAATGCCGGACCTGCATTGAACGTTTCAATAATTGATATGGGTGAGCGTTTTCGTATGCTTGCAAATTCTGTAGTTGCAGTAAAGGCTCCCAATTCAATTCTAAATCTACCAGTTGCACGCACACTTTGGAAACCGTTGCCAGACTTCCAGTCCGCATGCACGGCATGGATACTGGCAGGTGGTGCACATCATACGTGTTTCAGTCAAAACCTGAGTATAGAATGTATGGAAGACTTTGCCACAATGGCCGGAATAGAGTTTGTATTAATTGGAAAGAATACAGATATTTATCAATTCAAGAATGAATTGAGATGGAACGATATGTATTATAAATTGAACGGGTAAAAATTTGCCACCCGATCTAACGTATTAACGACTGCTTACACATGAACAATCAACTTGTTTTTTCTGACTATCTGGTATTTGTACTATATCTTTTGCTGGTTGGTTCCTACGGATACTGGATTTATCATAAAAGAAAGAGTAAGGAACATGATTCGAAGGGGTTTTTTCTCGCCGAAGGATCTCTCACCTGGTGGGCCATTGGAGCCAGTCTGATTGCTTCCAATATTTCAGCGGAACAGTTTATTGGAATGAGTGGGAACGGATTCTTTGTTGGGGTAGCCGTCTCTGCATATGAATGGATAGCAGCTTTGTCGCTTGTTATCATTGCAATTTGGTTTATTCCAATTTACCTGAAGAATAAGATTTATACCATGCCTCAGTTTCTCAAGACGAGGTACAATGAAACAGTTGCGATGATCATGGCCATTCTCTGGCTTTTTATTTACGTTTTCGTTAACCTCACTTCCATATTATATCTTGGAGCCGTTGCAATCAGTGGCTTGTTACCAGAGGGAACCAATATTGACTACTTGCATATTGTGATGATTGCGCTGGCGGTTTTTTCAATATTTATTACGCTGGGTGGCATGAAGGTTATTGGATTTACAGATGTGATCCAGGTAACGGTTTTGATTCTCGGCGGTCTTGCAACTTCTTATATGGCTCTGGATAAAGTGAGTGGTGGCCACGGAGCAACAGAAGGTTTTAGTATTTTGATGAAAGCTGCACCAGAACACT
>DATHPV010000398.1:0-2212 GCA_035483495.1 Puia sp. | reverse complement strand
TGGCCACAGCTGCTCAGGTGTTTGAACTTACCAGTTCCCTGATTAAAGAATTTCCAACTGTAGAGTCCGGTGTTCATTTGCATAGCCGCAGGGAAAACAGTATCGATAAGCTGGAAGCGGCATTTAGCGCCGGTTGCCGGCGTTTCGACGGTGCCATCAATGGAATAGGCGGATGCCCAATGGCTGGAGATGAGCTGGTTGGTAATATGGATAGTTTGATAATGATCGATTATTTTCAGAGAAAAAACGTCTTGCCCGTCCTGAATGAATCGGCCCTGGAAAAAAGCATAACACTGGCCAATGAAATATTTTTAAATCATTAAAGTGGATCCTTTTTTTCTTCCCATTCAGATAAATGTACCTGCAGAAAAAATCAGGTATCCACAGAAAATTCTTTTAACGGGTTCTTGTTTTACAGAGCATATTGGTCAGCATCTCTCAGACATGAAATTCGATATAATTCAAAATCCGAATGGAATTCTTTTTGATCCCATTAGTGTAGCCAATAGTCTGATTTCATATTTGCAGCCCGAACTATATCAAAGCAAGGATCTTTTTTTCTACAATGAACTCTGGCAAAGCTGGAAACACCATGGAATATATTCTGATACCAATCAGTCTGAAGCGCTGAACAAGATAAACAGCTCACAACAAGCCGCCCACGCGTTTTTAAAACAGGCTGACTGGCTGATCATTACACTTGGATCCGCATTTGTTTATTTATTAAAAGAAAATAATAAACCCGTTGCGAATTGCCATCGTGCGCCAGGTGACTGGTTTGCAAAAAAACTTCTTCCCGTAGAGGAAATGCTCGCTGGTTTGGATGAAGCGATGCACAGGTTATTTGAAATAAATCCGAAATTACAAATTGTGTACACAATCAGCCCTGTCCGTCATGTCCGGGATGGAGTCGTAGAAAACAATCGCAGTAAAGCGAGATTAATTGAAGTGGCACATCAGCTGGTCGGTAAATTTAACCGGACTCATTATTTTCCTGCATATGAGCTGGTAATTGATGTTTTAAGAGACTACCGTTTTTACGATAAGGATCTCGTCCATCCGAATTATATGGCTACGAATTATGTGGTTGAAAATTTTATGGAAAGTTTCGTGCAACCTGAAACACGATTGATCGCAGAAGAGATAAAAAAATTACAAATATCTTTCAGACACCGGGCTCTACATCCAGCGACAGAAGCTCATCGACGATTTCTAAATGAACAATATGCGAAAACAACTGAATTGCAGTTGAAATATCCATATCTGAACTTCGAGAAAGAACTGAAGCACTTTGGGAAAGTGTGAGAGTGTGAGAGTATGGGAGTATGGGAGTATGGGAGTATGGGAGTATGGGAGTACGAGAGTATAGGAGTATAAGAGTATAAGAGTATAAGAGTGTGGGATGCCTATTTCATACAGTCCCATACTCTTATACTCCTATACTCTCATACTTATTTAGTGTATTCTGTCCCCACGCACCTCCATGTTTTTCATCAGGCCGGCTTCATATATTAGCCATTCGGCCCATCGTTTTTTCACTTTTTCTTTGCCAAGATAAGTTTCTGCCAGATTTATAAAAAGATGATAGTGTCCAGCTTCACTTTCCATAAACTTTCTGTAGAAATTGCGCAGATATTCGTCCGGAAGTCCTTCACTTAATCTTTTAAACCGTTCGCAACTGCGTGCTTCAATCATCGCCATCGTGAGCAACTGATCAAGAAATCTTTCTTCGAAATCACCGCCCTTTCTTTGAAAAGAAATTAAATGGTTCACATATTCATCTTTTCGTTGCCTGCCGAGTTTAAGCCCTCTTTTTTCGAGTTCAGCCAGTACCATTCTGAAATGCCCCCATTCTTCGGTTACGATTGGTGCCAGTTCTGATACCAACCTCGTGCGATCGGGATATTTTGTTATCAGTGAAATGCATGTCGTTGCTGCCTTTTGTTCACAAAAAGCATGGTCAGTCAGTATATCCTCGATCGAAAGACTTGCCAAATCTACCCAGCGGGGATCTGTCACAAGTTGAAGTCCGAGAATATTTTTGGTTGTTTTCATGTGTTTTGCAAATGTCTGAATTAAAGGGATATTTGGTTCATAATTTTATGAGCGAAGATTTTCTATTTAAGAAACTTAAGGAAAAATCAGATTTAGATGCGTTACGCGGGCTTCGATTGCAAGGAGAGCAAGCGGATTATTTTTCCAATGATTATCT
>DATHPV010000397.1:0-8587 GCA_035483495.1 Puia sp. | reverse complement strand
TGGTCCGCTGCCTGGGTTGCAACCAAAACAAGTCTTAAGGATGCATGTAACCCGTCGTTGGGATTCAATATTAACTCAATCGGAGGAGCTGCACTCCTGGGTGGCATAGCTGCTGCCATGGTGGGTTCTGTTTTTAGCAGTGACGCCTGGAATAACGTAACTTTTATCGCGGGGGAAATAAAAAATCCACAGAAAAATATTGGCCTTTCACTTTTCCTCGGCACCCTTATTGTAACCGTAATTTACGTTTTTGCCAATCTGATGTATCTGGCTGTACTTCCTATAGATGGTATTGCACATGCGGAAAAAGACAGAATAGCAGTTGCTGCCTCTCAGGTAATTTTTGGAAAATCTGGTACTTATATCATTGCGCTGCTAATCATGGTTGCAACTTTTGGCTGTAATAATGGATTGATTCTTTCAGGAGCCAGGGTTTATTATACAATGGCCAAGGATAAATTATTTTTCAGAAAAGCGGGCACACTCAATAAAAACGATGTTCCGCAATGGGCACTCTGGGCTCAGTTCCTGGTTGCTTCCATATTATGTTTAAGTGGAAAATATGGTGATCTGCTCGATATGATTTCATTTGTTGTGGTTATTTTCTACGTGCTTACCATTCTGGGCATTTTTATTTTGAGAAAAAAGAAACCGGATATGCCCAGGCCTTACAGGGCTTTTGGTTACCCGCTGCTGCCAATGCTTTACATACTGATGGGAACTGGTTTTTGTGTTCTGCTTATTATTTATAAACCAGAATTTACATGGCCGGGTCTTATTATAACTTTGCTGGGAATTCCTTTATATTTTGTGGCGAATTCCGGCAACAGAAAAAAACAGTCGGAATAATATGGCAATTGCAATTGACTATAAAGAATTATTTAAAACATTTTCATCTGTCAGGATCGGTGTTATAGGCGACGTGATGCTGGATACCTACTGGTGGGGTAATGTGGAGAGAATATCTCCCGAAGCGCCGGTGCCCGTTGTTACGGTAAACAAAAAAGAATATCGTATTGGTGGAGCTGGCAATGTGGCACTTAACCTTGTATCACTCGGAACACCTGTATCCGTTTTTTCAGTGATAGGAGATGATGATGATGGTCAGATTCTCACAGAACTTCTGAGTGAAAATAAAATTGATGTCAACTATCTCATCAAATCTCCCAATCGGATTACTACTAATAAAATGCGTGTCATTAGCCGAAATCAGCAGATGATGCGCCTGGATTCAGAAACTGTTTTCCCTCTCAGTGACGATCAGGAACATCATCTGATTGAACAGGTTGAAAAATTTATAGACAATCAGTCCCCTGCTGCGATCATTTTTGAAGACTATAACAAAGGAGTTCTTACAGAAAAAATAATTCAAAAGCTTATCCGGATATGCAAAAAAAATTCTGTGCTAACTGCTGTCGATCCAAAGAGAAAGCATTTTTTTGAATACAAAGAGGTGGATATTTTCAAGCCCAATTTGAAAGAGGCCAGGGAAGCATTGAATATTTTAATTGACGAAGTAAACGAACCTGCACTTAAGCTTATTCATCAAAAACTCAAAGACGAACTAAATCATAAAATCTCTTTTATAACTCTTTCCGAAAAAGGAGTTTTTTATGATGATGACAAGGAGTACCAAATGGTTCCTTCTCACATACGTAATGTTGCTGATGTATCTGGCGCAGGAGACACAGTGATTGCGGTGGCAACGCTGGTTTACGCACTTACTCGTAACGCCCGGATTATGGCTGAAATTGCAAATCTGGCTGGGGGATTGGTATGTGAATCTGTTGGAACAGTAGCTATTGATAAAACAAGGCTTCTGCGGGAATGTCTGCGTTTATTGACGGAAAAATAAGTTATTACGTGAAAAAATATGCTGTCATTGTTGCGGGAGGATACGGATTACGTATGGGCAGTGATTTGCCCAAGCAATTTCTTCTGATCCATAATAAACCTGTCATCTGGTATACATTACACACTTTTCTCAAATCCTATAAGGATTTTCACATTATACTTGTTTTGCCCGCAGATTACTACGACGCAGGAAGGGCTATTTGTGATGAAATAATTTCAATGAATCCCATTCAAACTATTGTTGGGGGCGCGACCCGATTTCATTCAGTTCAAAAGGGACTTTCTCTGATAAACGAACAGTCGGTAATATTTGTACATGACGGAGTAAGATGTCTTTTGACGCCATCGCTTATCCACCTTTGCTTTGAAGAAGCTTTAAAATTTGGTTCAGCTATACCCTGTGTAGATTCGAAGGACAGCATACGTATTGTAAATGAATCGGGGAATACTCCTGTTAAACGAAGTGAAGTTAAGCTGGTACAAACACCGCAAACTTTTCTGAGTGAATTAATCCTGCCCGCATACGAAAAAACTTATCAGGAATTATTCACTGATGATGCATCCGTTGTGGAAGCTGATCATCACCCGATTCACCTGGTGGCTGGAGAAGAGGATAATATTAAAATCACCACACCGCTTGATCTGTCTATCGCCGAAGAACTACTCGAGCCGCCATTACATCTCACCTGAATCGCCTGCTTCAAACTCATGATGTTCCGGATGAAGTTTATTCCGGCAGCATTTTATTTAAAAAATCTGAAAGGGAAAGGAAGTGAATTATATCTTAAAAAAGGATAAGTAGAAAGAGCGGGTCCGAATTTTCTATAAAATTCTGCAATGCCCGGTACTTCCGAGCCCTCAAAATCAAATACAAGATCATTGGCCGAAAATTCCCTGAACAACTGGTCCAGAAGAAAAAACTGTGATTTTTTTTCTCTTCCGGATTTTAAAGTGACCGACATGATATTATAAATCCTGTGTTCATCTTTAAAAAAAATACTGGAGCTGAGCAGGTTCCCCGATACGTCTGTGACCTGACGTACAAATAACATTTTTATTTTTGAAATTTTGTGACACAACAATTCAAATTGTTGATAGTGACGTGCTTTGACATGAGGAAACCTTTTTCCGTATTCACGGCGAAATAAGGGAATGGTGGAAGAAAAATCTTCCGACCGGGAATAATTCATTTGGTTTTTTTCTGATTCAGCAAGATTCTCCAATAGTCTTTTTTTGTAACCATTTCTTATTTCTGTATATGGTTTGGCTAGTGGTAACGTATAATTGATGCGCCTGATGCATTCAGCGGGATCATTAGCGTAGTTTAAATGAATCTCGCAAAACCTGAAGTGTTTCTTCATATGACTGATGAATAATTCGATCAATTTCTGATTATCGGGGTCGCCGGCAAAAAGACCCAGCTGTGCTGTGAAAGCTGGTTGGTACAAATAGGAAAATCCATATTTCCGGTTCCAGGTAAGTGGCATAACTGCATTATAGTCACCTTCAACCAGTGCACTCCAGTTTGCAGCCATCGTATCCAGGTAGAATGATCTGGCATAAATGAGTCCGTTGGTTGAATTGAGAATACAGCGATCCCATTTCTCAATGTCGATCTCATTTCGATGCAGGAACCTGATATCGGAAATGTTATCTGTCATGACCCTGCCGCTTTTCGAATTATTTTTTTATAATTGATATTCTGAATATCGATGCTGAATGTGATTCTTTTTCCGAAACTGGTTGATTCAAGTGCCTGGTTGAAATCACTGCTGTAAATTAATGGAGCGTAAATATTCAGGACATTATGGAACAGACTCAACTGTAGTCCGCCTGTGTAAAGGAATTGGCTGGTTGGAGGATTGTTTTGCCACGCTTCAGCATATGTGCCAACGTCAAAAAATATTCTTATCGGGACGCGAAAGGGAAATAATTTTGAAGGCAGGGTAGTATTGAAATTTAGTGAACTCACCCAGTTAGAGGACTTTCCCTGAACATAGTCGAAGTCATCAATTCTCATCTTAAGACCACCATCCCGATTCATGATTTGTTGAGCTGGCAAACCCCCATTGGAAATGGAAGATTTTTCAATTGCGTAGGAAGATGACCTTCCGATAAAATAGTCTTCATATAAATAATCTTCATTTCCGTTCACGCCCAGCAATTTGGGTTCATATCGGGTAGCATCTGTATTATTTTGTTCGTTCCAAAGACCAAATTTGGCGGCAAAGAATCGAATGCTCAGACCTCCTCCGTCCTGATAATTCATAAAATAATTTGCGACTAAATTGATTCGATAGAATATTTCAGACTGCTGAAATTCTATGCGGAGATCATATGGATAGAGTACCCGGTTGTCCTGCAGATTAAAACTTAACTGGTTGAGATACCGAAAACTAGTGCTGACCGAATTTGGGTGAATGAGGGAATCCTGAGAAGAAATGTTGAAATTGCCGTAGTTAACTTCATTTATAAGATAAGTTTTGAAATCCATCCATTTGCTGATAGAGCTCCTTGCGTTTTGCCGTTTAAAATCTACACGGATATAAGGGACAATTTTTGTAAAACTTTCATACAGCAACCCGCCGGTGCTGTCAGTGGCTTTGTTGGTATCAAAATGGGAACCATTGACTCCAACGGTAATATGACTTATTTTTTTGTCCGGATACCAGGAATAAGAAAGCCTCCCCATTCCTACCAGTCTACCAGATCCCAAAGCATAAAGAGGTGTAAAAAGAAATTCAAATTTGTTTTCAGGTAAGTTGATGTTGTGTATCAAAGCGCCCAGCATAAAACCATCATATTGATTATAACCGGGAAGGGGAGACAAGCCAATATAATTATATTTTTCACTGTTTCGTGCTGAGAAAATAAATGCTGGTTTTAATATCCTCTTAAGCGAATCATTGAATAGTGATTGATTTCCATTCAATTTCCCGAATAAAGATTGAACTTTCTTTGCCGAATCGGTATCCATCACCAGCTCAAAATCTTCCGGGTAAGGATGGCGGAATTTCCATTCGTTATAAAAATTCAGCAAACTCAGATCAAATCGTTTATCTCCCTCATATTTCTTTAACCGTGCAAGCCATAGCCCCGCTTTTTCAGACGCAATGAGAGAATCGTTCTGGACGCTGAATTCTGGTGCAGGTGTATTAACGGGCTGCGTGGTTTTTTCTTTTTCTGCCACTCTCAGCCAGAGATTTTTATACGACAGAATTTCAGGAGCATTATTTCCAGGCGTAAAATGACTTATCAACTGCTGGTTGTAATAATTCATGAAGCCTTTTGAAAACCATGGGTGCGATCGCTGATCAGTTATAAGGATGGTTTGAAACCATTGTCCCAGGAGGGTTTTTCGAACAGTATTATCCCAATCATTTTTTTTTGTGCCGATATAAATCAAACCTGTGAAATCCTGATCTTTCAAAGGTGCAGCCTGAACGATACTGATGTTTTTATGGGGATAAGGTGAAAGCCATTCCGAAAGCTGAATGACATCTTTTTTTAATTCCCCAATTATCCGGTTAAAGTCATCGCTGTTTGAAGAGCTGTAAAAATATTGGATGTTGATATATTTTCCTGATTGGTATTTCAGGCTATCTTTTCTCAGACGGTATCGGTTATCCGCAACCCACGCGAACGAATTTGCATTGTTCAACTCAAAATGAACTTTAGTGCCGTCGGCAGAATGTGAAATGGTATCGGCGGCGGCTCCTGCGGCAATCAGATAATCAGATGGAGCGTCAATATCCACATCAAAATCAGCGTTTTCATGATATGCTCCGCCCTGGAGCAGAAAAGGCATCGGATGCCAGCCATGACCATCATATACAGCCGGCTCAGGGTACCAGTTTTTTAAATCAAAATGATGGGGAGTATAACCGTTTCCATTAAAATTATATGGAATTCGAACGTGAAAGGATGCCGAAATAGCAATACTGTCTCCGGGAAGTAGTGGCTGGGGGAGCATTAGTTTTATCACATCTATATATTCCGGGTGATCCTGAATAACAGCCAGTCTGCCATTCACTCTAAAATCCAATCTGTTGAGATATCCTTTCTGTTCTTTGTTCGAAAAATAATATCGTGTGTCGCCGTTTTCCAATAGTTGTTCACTATACGAAGTTCTGTCGTTGCGATAAGCATTCGGCCAAACATGAAACCAGATAAAGGAAAGTGTATCGGGAGAATGATTTGTATACTGCAGTTTCATCAGGGCGTCCAGCGATTTTTCAGCCGGATTGAATTTTATGTGCAGATCATAACGGAGGCCTTGTTTCCAGATAGGTTGAGCACTACTCTGAAGAATAATAAAGAATGCAGGAATTATCAGAATTTTTTTCAAATAAGCGCCGTTTGAATACTTAACGCCCTTTTCCTTTAAAAATCGTAAGTAAAGTATGCATCATGATTTTAAAATCAAGGGCGAGGGAAATATTTTCAATATAAATTAGATCGTATTTCATTCTTTCTACCATCTCTTCAACGTTTTCAGCGTACCCGAATTGCACCATTCCCCAGGATGTAATTCCTGGTTTAACTTTCAACAGGTACTTGAAATATGGAGAGATTTGCAGAATTTGTTCTATATAAAACTGTCTTTCCGGACGGGGTCCTACGAGGCTCATTTCGCCTTTGATCACATTTATCAATTGAGGCAATTCGTCAATACGCCATTTTCGCATGGTTTTCCCCCAGGTGGTTATTCTGTCGTCGTTCTCCGATGAAAGCCACGGACCCTGTAATTCCGCATCTTTAATCATTGAGCGAAACTTGTGAATCATAAATTTTCTGCCTTTATAGCCGGTCCTTTCCTGTGAGTATACGATCGGTCCTGCGGAACTAAGTTTTACTCTGATGGCCGAATAGAGGAGTAGCGGAGAGAGAAGAATAAGACCGAATACAGAAAAAAATACATCAACGAGTCTCTTGATATGTAATTGCCATTCGGGCATCAGACCGGTGTGGATATCGGTCAGCAGCGCTCCGAATATATTACTGGTCTTTACTGTACCGGACAATATATCGAGTATATTCGGAATGATTTTTATTTCCACGTCCTTTTCACTCAAACGCTGAATAATGTGCTCTGCGTCCACCTGGTCGGATCTTTCAAGAGCGATAACAACAAGGCGTATATCCTGCTCATCTACCACTTTTTCAAGCTGGTCGGCACAACCCAGGTAGGGTATCGGGATGTCCATTTTATCATCACCTGATTTCGGTTGTATATACCCGGTATATTGATAGCCATTTCCTCTTAATCCGTCAACAGTATCAGCGTAGGTTTTTTCTCCGATTTGCCGGGATCCAAGCAGCAGACTTTTGAAAATAATGTCACCTTTTCGAACCTGCAGTTTTGCAAAATATAGTATTATCCAGCGTGCGGTCCATGTAATCAGAAAATGGCTTGTCAGGAAGGTGAAATACGCTTTGTAATAATAACGGTAATCCGTTTGGGGATCATTGATAACGATCGCAAAAAACAATATGGTACATCCGATCAGGCTGGAAAGGGCTGTACTGGAAAATTCATTTAGCCTGGATTTGCGGTATAGTGAATGATAGGTTCCGGTTAATGCATAAAACACAATCCATCCGGCTGGAATAAGTGCGAGACCAAGCCAGAACCGGCCATTGAAAAAAATCTTTCCATCAATATATATTGGCTCCTGCAAAAGTGCACGGCGGGTAAAATACAAAATCATCCAGGAAATTATGGCTGAAACATAATCGCTCAACGCATACCAGATGATATGGATTTTGTTCCTTTTTTGCGACATGAATCAACTGTTGATAGAATTGTATTTTATTTTCTGAAGTATCTGATGTGCAATATCCATTGCCCTGTATCCGTCCAGCTCAGATACCAGTGTTGGCTTATTCAGTAGTATAGATTCCGTAAATTTTTCCAATTCCATCCGAATAGCATTAATGTCCGGTACTTCTGGATTGCGGACTAATATAGATTTGGAACCATTCATCGTTTCTATTTCGAATGAAAACCCATCCCCGTTATTATCCGAATTATTCAGGCTGATGATTTCTGATTTTTTAGCCAGAAAATCAATTCCTATATAAGCATCTTTTTGGAATATGCGCATTTTACGCATCTTCTTCATAGATATGCGGCTGGAGGTAAGGTTGGCAACACATCCATTATTAAATTCCATACGAATATTGGCGATATCAGGTGTATCGGTCATGACGGCAACACCACTGGCATATATATTTTTTACTTCGCTCTTTACAATGTGCAGAATAATATCAATATCGTGAATCATGAGGTCGAGAATAACGCTCACCTCTGTTCCTCTCGGATTGAATTCTGCAAGGCGGTGAACTTCAATGAACATAGGATGAAGGTCAATGCCTTCTAAAGCCAGAAACGCCGGGTTAAATCTTTCCACATGACCCACTTGCAGTTTCACATTGGATTCTTTTACAAGTTTTAAAATTGTTCTGGCTTCTTCCATATTATTGGCAAGCGGTTTCTCCACAAAAACATGTTTTCCTTTCCGGATAGCCATTTCACAGAGACTAAAATGAGAAGGGGTTGGAGCAATGATGTCAACAGCATCACAAACCTCCAGTAGTTGCAGGGCATCCTGATATCTTTTAATTTGATATTTTTCCTCGACTTCTGCAGCCGTTTCATCGTTCGGATCGAAAAACCCCACAATTTCCGTATCAGGGATAAGCTTCCAGTTATTCAAATGAAATTTACCCA